>NZ_KV821557.1:12704-15995 GCF_001815675.1 Neisseria sp. HMSC065D04 | reverse complement strand
CCTTGTCCTGATTTAAAGTTAATCCACTATACCGAAGCAATGCCGCGTCAAGTCTTATTGGAAACGCCCCCGCTTCACCTGCATCTGCCCTTTGCCCAACTGCGCCGCCAAGCCGTGATTGCGCAAAGCGTGTGTCAGCGCGATGGCGAGTCCGTCGGCGGCGTCCGATTGCGGCGTACCCGACAGCGACAACATCTGCACCACCATATGCTGAACCTGCTCTTTCGCCGCTTTGCCCTTCCCAACCACCGCCTGCTTGACCTGCAACGCCGTATATTCAAACACAGGCAAATCTTCCATCACCAACACCGCCAATGCCGCCCCGCGCGCCTGTCCCAGCATCAGCGTAGCCGCCGGATTCACATTGACAAACACCTGCTCCACCGCCGCCTGATGCGGGCGGTATTGCTGCACAATCTCCCTGATATGCCGCGCAATCACGGCGATACGCTCCGCCAACGGCGCATTCGGCGGCGTTTTGATACAGCCTGAAGCCACATAAAAATGTTCCCTGCCGCATACGTCGATGATGCCGAAACCGGTCACCCGACTGCCGGGGTCTATCCCCAAAATGCGGACGCTTTTTTGCACAGTCATCTCAGTTTCTTATTCCCATATCGTCAATCAATCTCCCGTCTTCTCCAGCGTAAAAGGTCGTCTGAAAACCGATTTTCAGGCTTTCAGACGACCTTTGCCTTCTTTTTACGCCTTATTTTTTAAACATATTTTTAATAATGCCCATCACGCTGCGGGAAATGGCGTTGGTCACTTGGCGGTTGATTTGGCTGCCGATAGCGTCGGCAACGTTGTAGCCCAAGCCCTGTCCTGACTTTTTACGCCCGCCGCTCAAGCCACCGAGCAGTCCGCCGAGTATGCCTGGGTCGGCATTGGCGGCTTCTTTTTCAGCGGCTTTTTGCGCTTTTTCCTGCTCTTTTGCCGCCGCTGCCGCCTCTTTCTCCGCCGCAGCCTGACTGTCGGCTTCGGCTAAGGCTTCAAAGGCGGAATAGTTGTCCACCATGTCTTTATAGGTCGGATACAAATCGTCGTTTTGGAACAAGCGGTTGCGCTCTTCGGCGGTAAGCGGGGTCAAGGAAGATTGCGGCGGCAGGACGAGCGCGCGCTCTACCGGTTCGGGCATACCTTTTTCGTCGAGGAAGGAAACGAGTGCTTCACCGACGCCCAGTTCGGCAATCGCTTCGGCAACTTTGATATTCGGATTGCTGCGGAAGGTTTCGGCAGCGGCTTTAACCGCTTTTTGGTCGCGCGGCGTGAAGGCACGCAAGGCGTGTTGCACGCGGTTGCCGAGCTGTCCGAGGATGGTGTCGGGCAAATCGAGCGGGTTTTGGGTCACAAAATACACGCCCACGCCTTTGGAACGGATCAGGCGCACGACTTGTTCGACCTGCTCCACCAGCGCATTGGCGGCGTTGTCAAACATCAAATGCGCTTCGTCGAAGAACATCACGAATTTCGGTTTTTCCAAATCGCCGACTTCGGGCAGGGTTTCAAACAACTCCGCCAACATCCACAGCAAAAACGCGCTGTACATACGCGGCGAGCGCATCAGTTTTTCCGAATTGAGGATATTGATGACGCCTTTGCCGTTGTCGGTCTGCATCCAATCTTGCAGGTTGAGCGACGGCTCGCCGAAGAATTTTTCCGCACCTTCGTTCTCCAGCGTCAAAAGCTGACGCTGAATCGCGCCGATACTGGCGGCGGAGACGTTGCCGTATTGCGTGCGGTATTCCGAAGCGTGGTCGGAAACGTGTTTCAGCATACTGCGCAAGTCTTTCAAATCCAGAATGTGCCAGCCTTTATCGTCGGCGACTTTGAACACGAGGTTCAGCAGGCCTTCCTGCGTATCGTTCAAATTCATCAAACGCGCCAGCAACAGCGGGCCCATTTCCGAAACGGTTACACGCACCGGAATGCCGGTTTCGCCGTAAACATCCCAAAAGCGCACGGGGAAGCTTTGCAGCCATTGCTCGCCCAAACCAAACTCGGCAATGCGTTCGCCCACCTTGCCGCTGGCGGCACCCGCTTGCACGATGCCCGACAAATCGCCTTTGACGTCAACCAAAAATACGGGAACGCCCTCGCTGCTGAAGGCTTCCGCCATACGGCGCAGGGTCACGGTTTTACCCGTACCGGTCGCACCGGCGATCAAGCCGTGGCGGTTCGCCATTTTGCCTTGGATTTCAAGTGTCTTATCGCCCGCGCGCGCGATGGGGAATATCGTCATGAAGGTTTCCTTTGATTGGATGGTTTATATCGGTATAGAAACGGCGCGTCCAAGTGTTCGGCGCAAACCGTCTGTCAAACTGCCGCCATTCTACCGTTTTGCAGGGGATGGCTTCAACCCGCAGCAAACCGACGCCCCCCAAACCACCGCGGGCGAAGCCCACGCTACACAACGCTACTTCGCCCGCCCATTGCCATACATCAAAAGGTCGTCTGAAAAAAGCCGTTTCCCGAGTTTCAGACGACCCCGCCGCCGCGAAAAGCGTATACTTTCCCTATCGCAACCAAGGAGCCGAATCATGAAAATCCTGCCCGTCCTGACCGCCGCGCTGCTCTTGTGTTCCTGCGCCGCCGACCGTGAAACCGAAGCCCTGAAAAACAGCCTGTCCGAAGCGCAAACCGCCGTGCGCCTTTCCGCCGAAAACACCAAACGGCTGGAAGACACCTATTCCGACATCTACTTCCACCTCGACAGCCTGACCGTCGAAAGCTTCAAAAAACGCGTCGCCAACGGAGACACCGTTTACGCCTACATCGGCCGCCCGAGCTGCGGCGACTGCAACGCCTTCGAACCCATGTTCAAACGCTACATCGCCAGCCGCAACCTGAACGGCAAAATCTACTTCGTCAACGTCCACCGCCTGCACCAAGACAAAGAAGCATGGACCGCGTTCCGCCAACAATACAAACTCGGCGGCACACCCGTCCTAGCGAAATACAGCAAAGGCAAACAAGTCAACAAACTCGATTTGGAAGAAAACGGCGGCAAAATCAGCGCCGAAGACTTGGAGAAATGGCTGGACGCAAACAGCTTGCGATAAGCTGCCCGTTTGGGATTGCACCGTTTGAGGGTTAAAGACTTTGCGGAGCGATGAAGAGAGGTCGTCTGAAAATGGGATTTTGGTTTCAGACGACCTTTTATTATATCAACAATCTTGTTCCTTCCCCCGTCCGGCGGGGGAAGGTTAGGATGGGGGGTGGCTTCGCGGCTTTAGGCAAAATCAAACTGGTGCGGCCCATAGAGCCACCCTCTCCCCAGCCCTCTCCCGC
>NZ_KV821557.1:0-12604 GCF_001815675.1 Neisseria sp. HMSC065D04 | reverse complement strand
CAGGCGGGAATCCACTTTTAAATCTCAGCAACTGTTTTTCAAACATCTGTTTTTTAGAATTTCCGATGGATTCCCGCCTACGCGGGAATGACGGCGGAGGGGTGTTTAGCGTGGTCTTATTATGAGGAAAGGTCGTCTGAAACTAAGTTTTCGGTTTCAGACGACCTCGTTTATTCAATCAATGCAGATTTGGGATAACTCAAGTAGCGTGGGCTTTGCCCACGAATGAATAAAAACACGGCTATCCTTTGAATTAACATAAGGCAAATTTCGTAGGCAAAGCCCACGCTACTCGTTGCTCCAACGGCAACCTATCCCTTCCCCCGTCCGGCGGAGGAAGGTTAGGATGGGGGTGGCTTTGCGGCTTTAGGCAAAATCAAACTGGTGCAGCCCATAGAGCCACCCTTTCCCCAGCCCTCTCCCGCCGGACGGGAGAAGAGGCAAGCTACACGTCGCGGTATAAATTTCTGCCCAACTACCGTCATTCCCGCGCAGGCGGGAATCCACTTTTAAATCTCAGCAACTGATTTTCAAACATCAGTTTCTTAGGATTTCTGATGGATTCCCGCCTGCGCGGGAATGACGGCGATAGGATGTTTAACGTAGTGTGTTCATAAGAAAAGGTCGTCTGAAAACCTTGGAATCGGGTTTTCAGACGACCTTTTGTCTTGGTTTCTAAATGTTATTTCTTCAATTCCGCCAAAATCTCGTCAACGGTTTTCTTCGCGTCGCCGAAGCACATTACGCTGTTTTCGTTGAAGAACAGCGGGTTTTGTACGCCTGCGTAGCCGGTATTCATCGAGCGTTTGAAGACGACGACTTCTTTTGCCTTCCACACTTCCAACACGGGCATGCCGGCAATCGGGCTGTTCGGGTCGGTTTGGGCGGCGGGGTTGACGGTGTCGTTCGCGCCGATAACCAGCACTACGTCGGTTTCGGGGAAGTCGTCGTTGATTTCGTCCATTTCCAACACGATGTCGTAGGGGACTTTGGCTTCGGCGAGCAGTACGTTCATGTGACCGGGCAGGCGGCCGGCGACGGGGTGGATGCCGAAGCGTACTTCTGCGCCGTTTTTACGCAAAAGCTCGGTGATTTCGGCAACGGGGTATTGTGCCTGCGCCACTGCCATGCCGTAGCCCGGGGTGATGATGACGCTGCTGGCGTTGCGCAGCATTTCGGCGACTTCGGCGGGTTTGACTTCGCGGTATTCGCCGACTTCTTGGCTGCCTGAGGCTGCGGCGGAGCCGTCGGTACCGAAGCCGCCTGCAATGACGGAGATGAAGGAGCGGTTCATGGCTTTACACATGATGTAGGACAGAATCGCGCCGCTGGAGCCGACCAGCGCGCCGGTGACGATGAGCAGGTCGTTGGAGAGCATGAAACCTGCCGCTGCGGCCGCCCAGCCGGAGTAGGAGTTCAGCATGGACACGACCACGGGCATATCTGCACCACCGATGGAGGCGACCAAGTGCCAGCCGAATGCGAGGGCGATCAGGGTCATCAGGATCAGGATGAAGCCGCTGCCGTCAACGGAGACGAACACCAGCATCAGGATAAAGGATAAAACCAATGCGGCGAGGTTGAGCTTGTGTTTGGCGGGCAGTTGCAGCGGCGCGCTGCTGATTTTGCCGTTGAGCTTGCCGAACGCGACCAGCGAGCCGGTAAAGGTTACGGCGCCGATGAAGATGCCCAAATAGACTTCGACCAGATGGATGGTGTGCATATCGTGCGAAACGTTGCCCGGTGCGATATAGCTGTTGAAGCCGACCAAAACTGCCGCCAAGCCGACGAAGCTGTGCAAAAGCGCAATCAGCTCGGGCATTTCGGTCATTTCTACTTTTTTGGCTTTGTAGATGCCGATGGCGGCGCCAATCAGCATGGCGATGATGATCCAGCCCAGTCCGTGAGTGTTTTCGGAAAACACGGTAACGAACAAGGCGACCGCCATCCCGGCGACGCCGGAATAACAGCCCTGCTTGGCGGTTTCCTGCTTGGACAGCCCCGCCAGCGAGAAGATGAACAGTATCGCGGCTACGATGTACGCCGCTGTAACGAGTCCTGAAGACATGGTGATTCTCCAATTATTTGTGAAAGTAACTGTGTTTTTTAATCGGGTCGTCTGAAAACTGAATTTCGGGTTTTCAGACGACCCTGATGCTTAGTATTTTTCAAAGACGACTATGACAAACTCCCTCCGCACCAGATTGCCACTTTTGCTGACCGCCCAATCGCGGCTTCGCTGTTCCCGAATGCAGCGCAACGGCAGGTTTTCCGACAGGGAGCGGATGTCGGCGGCATCATAGAGCGCGAAGCCGTGCGCGGCAAACGGCAGTTTCTCCATAAAGTCTTTTTCGCAGAAATTCAGGCATAGCCGCCCGCCGGATTTCAGCACGCGGCTCAGTTCCGAAAGCGCGCTTGGTGCGTCGTCCCAAAAATAGACGGTATTGACGGAAACGATTTTGTCGAAGCTTTCATCGGTAAAAGGCAGCGCGCCGCCGTCGTACAGCCGGTAATTCGCCAGCCCTGCTTCGAGAAACGGGGCATTGAATGCCTGCGCCTGTGCGTGCATTAACGGGGAAATTTCCAAACCTGTGTAATGCAGGTTTTCTGCCTGCGACAAAATGTAGCCGAGCAGCCCGCCGTTGCCGCAACCCGTTTCTAGGATGCGGTCTCCGTTTTGCAGTTGCACCGCTTCAAACGAACCGAGAATCTGTGTCAGGTTGCGCAGGTTCATCATCTGCCCGAACGCTGCTCCCACTTCGTCATGCGGACAGCGCAGTTGGGCGGCGGTTTGTTCGGGGGACAGGTTCATAGGGTTCTCCGACTATTGGGATGGTTGATTCAACGTCGTCTGAAAATCTGGAACTCGGGTTTTCAGACGACCTCTGTATCGGGTTTCCTATTCGCCGCCGAATTGTGCCAAAAACTCTTTTTCAGTCAGCTTGGGCGTGTCGTTTGCCAGTTCGTAATACGGGGCTTTGGCATCGATGTAAATCTGTTCTTCCAATTTGAAATCGGCGTTGTCGGCAAACAGTCCGGCGAAGACGAAATAGCTGTCTTTCGGCAGGAAATGGTAGAAAAGGTGTGTACCGCAGTTTTTGCAGAACGCGCGTTCCGCCCATTCGGATGACTGGTAGCGGGCGATGTTTGCTTCACCGTCGATTTTCGGCGGCTTGGCGGCAATCAGCGAAAACGTCGCGCCGCTGCCCCAAGTGCGGCACATTCCGCAATGGCAGGCGTGGACGTGTTTGTCGTGTTCCACTTCTAAAGATACGTCGCCGCACAGGCATTTTGCTTTCATGGTCGAAATCCTCATATTCGAAAACTGGCTTCCAGGTCGTCTGAAAACCCGCTGCATTCGTTTTAGCGAAATTCGCTACGCTTATTTTAGCGAAACTCGCTGAGCTCGTTTTCAGACGACCCCGCTGTCAGACAGCGGCTACAAACAGCCCAATGGTGCAGACAAATCCGCCCGTCCACATTGCCGAACGCAGGCTCGGTTTGTCTTTCAGATAACTGAAAATATAAGCAATGCGAAAGGCGATGAACGATATGGACAAAAGGTTGATGGTCGCTTGCGCGGCGTTGCCTGTGGCGTGTGCCACCAAAACGGCGGCGGCAAACGGGTCGAACACTTCAAAACCGTTTTGCTGCGCGGCATTGGCGCGCGCCGACAAGCCTTGCGTGCGGGCGAGGAAATCGCGCGGATTTCGGTTGTCCGACGGCTGAAAACCGCCCTGCGCTTTGGCGATGAAGGAACAAAACAGCGGCAGCAGCGATGCGATCAGGATGCACCAATAGGCTAAAGTCATGGTTTACCCTTTCCTAAACATGTTCAACATCCGACGCGTTACGAAGAAGCCGCCGAAGATGTTGACGCTGGCAATCAGGATGGCGATGAAGGCCAGCAGGGTCACGAAACCGTTGCCTTGGCTGATTTGCAGCAGCGCGCCGACGACGATGATGCCGGAAATGGCGTTGGTTACGGACATCAGCGGGGTATGCAGCGAGTGGCTGACGTTCCAGACAACGTAGTAGCCGATAACGCAGGCGAGGACGAACACGATGAAGTGGTTCAAAAATGCTGCGGGCGCGACCGCACCGACCCACAGTACCAATACGGCGGCGATGACGGCGGGCGCGAGTTTTTTCCACAGGGGAACGGGTTTCGGCTCAGGCTTGGCGGCAGGCGCGGCTTTTTCAGACGGCGTTTGCTGCGGCTGAGCGGAAACTTGAATCGGCGGAGGTGGGAAGGTGATTTCGCCGTCGCGGGTAACGGTCATGTTGCGGATAATCACATCTTCGAAGTCCAGTGTGATTTCGCCGTCTTTGTTCGGGCTTAACAGCTTGGTCAGGTTCACCAAGTTGGTGGCGTAAAGCTGGGAAGACTGTCCGGCAAGGCGGTTTGCCATGTCGGTGTAGCCGATGATTTTCACGCCGTTGTCGGTTATGAACAATTCGCCCGGCTTGGTGAGCTCGCAGTTGCCGCCCGTGGCCGCCGCCAAATCGACGATGACGGAGCCGGATTTCATGCTTTCCACCATTTCTTTGGTAATCAGTTTGGGCGCGGGTTTGCCCGGAATGGCGGCGGTAGTGATGATGATGTCCACTTCTTTCGCCTGCTCGGCAAAGAGTTTCATCTCGGCGGCGATAAATTCGTCGCTCATCACTTTGGCGTAGCCGTCGCCGCTGCCGCCCGATTCTTGCGGGAAGTCGAGTTTCAGGAACTTACCGCCCATCGATTCGATTTGTTCCGCCACTTCCAAGCGGGTATCGAACGCGCGCACCACTGCGCCGAGCGAGTTTGCTGTACCAATCGCCGCCAAACCCGCCACACCGGCACCAATCACCAAAACCTGCGCGGGCGGTACTTTGCCGGCGGCAGTGATTTGACCGGTGAAGAAACGGCCGAAGGCGTTGGCGGCTTCAATCACGGCGCGGTAGCCGCTGATGTTTGCCATCGAAGACAAAGCGTCCAAAGCCTGCGCGCGGGAAATACGGGGCACCATGTCCATCGCCAGCGCATTCACTTTCTTGGCGCGCAAGGCTTCCACCAAAGCCTCGTTTTGGCGCGGCCACAGGAAGCTGACGATGGTCTGCCCTTCTTTGAGCAGCGGCAGCTCGCCTTCGAACGGCGCGTTGACCTTATAAATCAAAGGGCAGGCCCAAACCGTCGCTTTGTCGGCAACGGTCGCGCCTGCTGTTTGGTAAGCGGCATCGTCCAAACTCGCCGCCAAACCTGCGCCGCTTTCGACAACGGTTTCAAAGCCCAGTTTGCTCAACAGGGCAACAGTGGCAGGCGTACAGGCGACGCGGGTTTCGCCGGATAATGACTCGCGTGGGATACCGATTTTCATCTCTGAATCCTTTTTTAGGTTGTCTGTATATAAATGTTAATATATTCCATATAATCCCCTTATAGCGAATTTTCAGTGGACTGGCAATAGGCAAGCCGACAATTCGGCATTTCCTTCCTGTATTGCCTTACACATACTGCCGTCTGCGTTTGAAATCATTTCCGAAAATACGGCTTGGGTGCCGTAACATTTTTCACTGTTTCACTATATAATCCGCATTTTTTGAGCCACCGCCATGCCGCACGCCCTCGTCCTCCAATTTCCCTCCGCCGAAGCCCTGCCTTCCGCCCTCCTCACCCGCCTGCCCAAGCCTGATTACACCGATGAAAAGCGTATGCGTTTTATCGTTGAAGAAGGGTTTTCTTTAAGCGGGGCAGACGCGGCGTTGCTGGACAGCCGTCAAATCGACCACGCCGTGTTGCCCGATAGGGCGTTTGGCGAACTCGGGCTGATTGTCAGCGATATGGATTCGACGCTGATTACCATTGAATGCGTCGATGAAATTGCGGCGGGCGTCGGCTTGAAAGACCGCGTGGCGGAAATTACCGAACGCTCGATGCGCGGCGAATTGGATTTCGAGCAGTCTTTGCGCAGCCGCGTCGCCCTGTTGGCGGGATTGGACGAGCGGGTTTTGGCGGAGGTTTATGAAAACGTTTTGCGGCTCTCGCCCGGCGCGGAATTTTTGTTGGACGAATGCAAGGCGCACGGCGTGAAATTCATGCTGGTGTCGGGCGGATTCACGTTTTTCACCGAAAGGCTGCAACAACGCCTCGGCTTCGAATACCAACACGCCAATATTTTGGAAATTGAAAACGGCAAGCTGACGGGTCGTCTGAAAGGCAGAATCATCGACGCGCAGGCAAAAGCCGATTTATTGCGCGAATACCGCGACCGCCTCGGATTGCAGCCGCATCAGGTGTTGGCGATGGGCGACGGGGCGAACGATATTCCTATGCTCAAAGAAGCCGGCGTAGGCGTGGCTTACCGCGCCAAACCGAAAGCGCAGGCAGTCGCCGATGCCTGCATCAACTTCGGCGGGCTGGAGCGCGTCAGGGGTTGGTTTAAATAAACCCGCCGGTATCGTTTGTCAGGAGTTTCCCGTTAAAACCAAGGTCGTCTGAAAAATTTTCAGACGACCTTTTTGCTGTTTGAAATATCGTAATGACTGTAAACGGAATGCCAAAGGACACGCCGTCTCAGCATGCTAAAACAGGTTTGCATCCCGCTCCCGAACACCACCCTCTTTATCCCTGTAACAGCCTTATCCCTTCTTCCTGCCAAACGGAAAAATAGGCAATTAATCAACACGGTTATTACTATTATTCAAATAATTTAATTATGCCTCGAAAATATTGACTTAAATTAAATAAAACCGTTTTCTTACTCACAAACTGCCTGATATTCTTTATACTACCAAAGTAGTAATTAACTACGCACAATGAACTAAACCAATAAAAGGAGCTCTAAGAATGAAACACCAGCTACTCCTTCTGCCGATTGCCTTAGCCGTATCCCAGGCTTGGGCGGACACAGACCCTGTTCCCGAAGAAACTGTTATCCTTTCCCCCGTTACCGTCACCGGCACACAACAACAAAAAGCCAATAGCGTTACTTTCAACCCCAAAGCTGCTTTGCAACCCCTCCCTGCCGGAGACGGTGCGGACCTTTTACAATCCGTGCCAAACATGAGCATCATCCGCAAAGGCGGAAGCTCGGGCGATCCATTGTTCCGCGGTTTGGGCGGTTCGCGCCTGTCGATTAACGCAGACGATCAGTTTATTTACGGCGGCTGCAGCATGCGTATGGACCCACCGACTGCCTACATCCATCCGAATTCTTTCGACAAAGTCATCGTCACCAAAGGCCCGCAAACCGTAACCCAAGGCATGGGTTTGGTCAGCGGCTCGGTGCAATTCATCCGCAAAGACCCTGATTTCAGCGAAAAACCCTACAACATCAACGCCTCCCTGACCGCAGGCAGCAACGACCGCCGCGACGGTTCGCTTGAAGCCGAATTCGGCGGCAAATACGGCTACGTCCGCAGCAATATTTCCCATAACGAAGCCGGCGACTACAAAGACGGCTCCGGCAAACGCGTCCACTCCCATTTCAAACGCGACAGCCAAATGCTGCAACTGGGCATCACCCCGACCGAAAACACCACCATCGCCGGCACATACGAACGCAGCAGGGCCAAGGTCGCCTACGCCGACCGCATGATGGACGGCAGCAAATTCGACCGCGACGCATGGAACGTCCGCTTTACCCAGCGCAACCTCACCCCTTGGTTCAGCGAACTCGAATTGCGCTACGGTGAAAGCGAAATCGACCACGTTATGGACACATACAGCCTGCGCACTATCCGTAATCCCGCAGGCAAACAGATTAAAAACGCCAACAACCCCAAACGCAACACCGACACAGGTCGTCTGAAAGCCACCTTCGATTGGGATAATCTCAACCTGCAAACCGGCGTAGATTATATGGACGACGTACACGTCGCCCGTATGGAACGCGGCGGCGACGGTTACCGCCACAAGCCCTACATGCCCAATCAAAGTTTCAAACAATGGGGCGTTTTCACCGAAGCCGCTTGGCAGCAAACCGACAAACAACGTTGGGTAGCAGGCTTGCGCCACGACCGTGTCAAAGCGCATTACGATTCCGCAGACGTAACCGATCCCGTTTTGAAACATCAGAAATTCAACTTGAATTCCGGTTTCTTACGTTGGGAACGTGATACGGATAATGGCTTGAAATACTACGCCGGATTCGGTATCGCCGAACGCTCGCCCGACTACTGGGAACGTCTGCGCGCCAAAAAGAAAATCATCCATCCCGAACAAAACCGCCAAATCGATGCGGGCATCATCTGGAAACGTCCTAACCTCCATGCCTCCGTATCCGTATTCGGCAGCGATGTCAAAAACTTCATCATACTCGAACGCCAAGGCACGGATTTAGGCGTACGCAACGTTAAAGCCTCGCGTTTCGGCGGCGAAGCCGAAGTCAAATGGACGTTTGCACCTAATTGGGAAATCGGCAGCAGCCTCGCCTACACCCACGGCAAAAACCGTACCGACGGCAAACCTTTGGCACAAACCCCGCCGCTGGAATGGAACAACACCCTCGCCTTTGACAACGGCAAATTCAGCGCAGGCGCATTATGGCGCGTCGTGGCCAAGCAAAACCGTTACAGCAAAGGTCAAGGCAATATCGTCGGTCAGGACATCGGCGCATCTTCCGGCTTCGGCGTACTCTCGCTCAACGCCGGCTGGAAATTCAGCAAATACGCCACCTTGCAGGCCGGTATAGACAACGTGTTCAACAAAACCTACGCCGAATTCGTCAGCAAAGGCGGCGACCCTTCAGCAGGCACGCAAACCTTGCGCGTCGACGAACCCGGCCGTACCGCTTGGTTGAGGCTGCAAGCGAAATTCTGATATTGAGTTGAGAAAGTGAAAGGTCGTCTGAAAACCCGATTGTGGGTTTTCAGACGACCTTTTTGATGATGACTTTAAAGTGAAGCTGTTTTACAAGAGACGATGTTTTAGTGATTCAAATCATATTCAAACCATACGGAACAGTTGAAATATCGTACCGAGATGAAAGTTTGAACCCAAGCCCCTGTATTTTTACCCGCCACCGCCCCGCAAATTTATAAAGGAACAAACCGAAAACCTTGTTCGTCAACCTCCAGTATGGAAGCGTAATCAGGCTTCCAATCCCCCAACACGATACGGGTAAAGCCGTCTTCCTGATGGATATGCTCACGGTGGGTGTGTCCGTGAATCAACAATTGGGCATGATGCCGACGCACAATGTCTGCGGTGAATTGCGGCTGGACGTCCATGATTTCGGCGGCTTTATATTGTTTGCCCTGCTTGCTGGTTCGGCGTATTTTGCGGGCGATTTTCAGGCGCAAGGCAAGCGGCAGGCTTAGGAACAGGCGTTGCAGCCATTTTTGGTGAACAACCTTTCTGAACTTCTGATAACGCGCATCATCGATACACAAAGTATCTCCGTGGCAAATCAAGGCGGAACTGCCGTATAAATCGACCACCGCATATTCGGGCAGTAATTTCATACCGGATTGCGCTGCAAATTGCTTTCCGATCAAAAAATCCCGGTTGCCGTGTACGAAGAAACATTCAATCCCGCGCTGCACGACGGATTGAATCGCTTGCGCGACGGTTTGGGTCAATTCGGATTGCTCGTCGTCGCCTATCCAAAAATCAAACAAATCCCCCAAAATATAAACCGAACGCGCTTGCGGTGCTTTTTCGCGCATAAAGCGCAAAAACAATTCGGTCAATTCGGGATGGGATTCGCTCAGGTGCAAATCGGAAATAAAGTAAATCGGCATGGCGGGCAACAGGTGTGAAATCCTTGCCATTATAGGTTTTCAGACGACCTTTGTATATCGGCCGCCAACGTATGTGGCATGGTCTCACCCGTTGCCGGAACTTCGCTCAATTTCTCTTTTTATCCGACATTCAGGCAGGCAATGATTTGAAACCCGCCCCAATCAGCCGCATTGGACGATTTTTTGATAACTGTCTTCCTGATGCACATCGCTGACGGGCACGACGTAAAACAACTCATTGCTGCGGACAAAGCGGTTGACCAAATCCCTATCAATATCAAATACATGATGGCGCAAGCCGTTCAAGCCGCGGAATATCATGGTTTTCCAATCCGCATACCCGTTGGCGTTGGGGCGGATATCATTCATCGCGTCCAGCGCCAGCAGTTTGCGGTTCTGCTCTTCTTTGTTCAAAGGCAGGGAATACACGGAATGGAAATGGAACGGCTGACCGAACATCGGCGGCAGGCTCAACATCGAGCCGGACTTGCCGATCGGAAAATCGTCGCTCAAAAAATGCAGCGTATGCAAAAACAGCGAACCTTTCCGATAATCCAATTGTTTCAACGCCTCAACCGCAGCAATCGTCGTATATTGATGGTCTTTGTGTGCATCAATATTGGGCGACGGGCTGACGATGATGTCGGGCTGGAAGGTTTCGATAATATAGGCCAGATTATTGACCAGACCGCGCCAATTCGAGCCGCCGTTCAAACCCTTGGATAAAGGCGAAGTATTGGCACGGCGGAACAGATTGACATCCGCCGTATCCAGTTTGGTCGACTTCACATCGGCATCAGGATTCTGCTTCATGACTTGCAATGTGCTGTCAAAATAGCCGAGCTGCAAAATGTTTTCAGACGACACCCCCGCCAAAAGCGGCACGGTCAGGCTGTTCCATACGCGCATCCTGCCCTTTTGCAGATACTGCGCCTGCATTTGCTCGGGATTGCGCGCATACAGATTGTTGTAATGGAAGCTGCCGCCCTCCCCTGCGGTAATCGTAACCACCAACGTATCAGCAGCATGTTTTTCATATAATCCGTAAGCCGCCAATTCCGCATCATCCGCATGGGGCGCAAGGACCAGGATTTTTTTACCGCTCAAACACTCGCGCGGATAAACCGACAATTCGACTTCCTGATCAGGCAGGGACACGCGGTTACCGCTTAATGTAATTTTTCTGCTGCCGTCGTCGAAGGTATCGGTCAAATTGAGGTAGCGCGCGCCGTTGCCGCCATGTTCGACATACGCCCGCCATTCCCCGCGGTTGGTTTTGACGCCGATCCAAGGCATCACCAATCTGCCCAGCCAACCTGATTTCACGTTGATTCTGGCGATTACCGTATCATTCGCGCCGATGGTGTCGGGCAAGATCAGTTCGCCCTCACGCAAACTGACTGTCGCCGACTTGGGCAATTGACCGTATTCGTAATCGCGGCTGACATCGTAAGCAAACCGTTTTCTGCGAATTGATGCCACGATAAAGGCAGCAATTACAAGCAGGCAAAGTATCATGCAAAACAATACTAGCAATAACATTTTATTCCCCTGTGATTATTTCCCGTATCTTATTATCTAAAAATGCGCCCGTCTTAACTTTCTAACAAACGGTCGTTTTAAAAACCAAACGTCATTTAAAATGAGTAATTTACAATTTGAAATCATACGGTTTCCAATTGCATAATCCCTTTATTTATAAGCGGTCGGTGCCATCCGACAATTAAATTTCGAGCAGCCTTCCCCATAAAATAGACACATGGGAAAACCTGTCGCGACAATGCAAGGTCGTCTGAAACCATCTAGGTCATCACGCCCATCCTGTTTCTCGCCATATTTGAACAAAAATAGCGCGCCAATCGTTCAGACGACCTTTTCAGCCCCTTGATACCAACAACCCGCCCAAAAACAAACCGACCGCTGTATCTCGCGGTCGGTTTTTTGGATTTTTCATTATAAAACGTCGTCTGAAACCTTTTTCAGACGACGTTTTACGCTTTACCACATCAAGATTGAAGGCTCCGGCGTCACCTGATAACCCTCCTTGCGCAACTTCTCAATCAAGCCTTGTTCAGACATCAGGTGCATGATGCCTACGGCAAAAACCGTTTTCTTTTTAGCAGATATCTCTTTGATTTTCGGCAACCAACTTTGATTGCGCTTAATCAGCAAATCGCTGCGTACCCAAGATAAAGCGGGAATAGTATCGGGATACTTTTGAGCAAATTCCTTTTCGAATTCAGTTTGCACCAAAGGTAAATCCTCGAACTTTCCTTTCTCATAGGCATTGAAAAGACGTTTGGTTTCCCGTTCGGCATACTCTTCATTCGTTCTCAATGTCAACATTTTAATCATCAACTTTTCCGGCTGACTGGCAAAAATTTGAGAAAAATCCATCACATCCTCTAAAGCAAGGCGTGTTTTACCGGACTCTTGTGCCGCTTTCGACAACAAAATATCCACACCTGTCTGGTTGCTGTATTCAGGCGGATAAATACTTAAAGCAAACAGCAACACCGCCCAAGGATGCATGTGGTCGATGTACGGTGCCATCTGAGCCAACTCCGGACTTTTCATAAAGTCCTGTTGCAACAGTTCAAAATTCTTATCGCCCAACTTGGATTTTAAAGAATCTTGACTATAAATTTTTTGCATAAACTCTTGATATTTCGCCATCTCTTCATCATTAAGCTGGGGCAGCATATCGGCCTCGGTAACCAACTGTTCGACAGATGCCAGCAGATTCTTTGCATCTTGAGACAAGGTGGCATTGGGCTTACCGATATGGATGGTACCGACCAAATAAGAATCCGGCTGCCCCGATTTGCTGATTTTCCAAACATTACTGGAGACCTTTGCAAAAAAGCCCTTCCTCCGACAA
>NZ_KV821556.1:0-470 GCF_001815675.1 Neisseria sp. HMSC065D04 | reverse complement strand
TTGCCGCCGTTGTTCAGACCGTCTTTGGTCAGGCTGACGGGCTTGCCTGCTTTGCCGTTGCCCACAGTCAGTCCGTTGTCGGTCAGTACGCTGCCGCCTACGGTCACTTTGTCGAAGGAGACGTCGTCTGAAGTCGCTACGGTGATGTTCTTACCGTCGCGGCTGACTTTGACGTTTTTGCCTTCTTTGAAGGTTACGGTGTCGCCTGCGCCGATTTTTTCAGACGAGGTTTCGTCGTTGGCGTTCAGGTTCCAGCCTTTGTCGGCAGTTTCTTTCACTGCGGCAATGGCGTCGTGAACGTTGTCTTTGCCGGTACCGCCGATGTCGGTGGTGGTCACGTTGCCTTTGTCGTTGGCCGCGTTACCGCCGAGCAGGTTCGCCAGGTTGGCTTGGGCTGCGTTCAGCTGCTCTTCGCTTGCGGCTTGGCCTTTAGTGGCAAAGTCCGCACCGCCCAGGGTGGTGTTGCTCAG
>NZ_KV821555.1:862-2316 GCF_001815675.1 Neisseria sp. HMSC065D04 | reverse complement strand
TGGACGGCACCTTCCATTGGTGCTGGGCGATAAGTTGGCCGTTTTCGTTGTAGTCGAAGCAGAGTAAGGGTGGGACATAGGCAAGGTCGTCTGAAAATTGATTTCAGACGACCTTGATGTTTGGAAGGACTCAACCTAACCTACGTTTGTCATAGAGAAAAGTCCATCTAACAATTTCTATGATTTATTTTAATCCCAATAACTATCTAAATTGTTTAATTTCTTCCACTCTCCCAAAGAATAGAGAAAAGGCAAAGAAAAATTTTCCAATATTTTGTCCTTTAAGTTTTCTGATACCATAAATGCTCCTGAATAATTATGTTTGGAAGATAATAAAATATCCTTATCTGAATTAGTATATGCTTCCAGCGAAAAATCTTCTTCATCTAATTCTAAATCTGGATAAACAATCTCATCCTCAATTTCCCAATCAATTATTCTTATCAAATAATAGGTTTCATTCGTCAAGAGCTCTCCTTTGGTATTGACAATAATCACTTTGCTCATGCCAAAATTATGACTAAACCCGTATTTTTTAATAAATTCTAAAAAACGTGCCGACATAATAAAGAAGTCATTATATGGTAGAAAATCAAAAGTAACGTCTCGGGCTTTTTTCAAGCATATATACACTTGTTCAGGCATTGGGGGAATTTTTTGACCTTTTAGGAACCAACTCCATGGAAAATCAAAATCAGGATGCGTTTTTTTAGGGTTAAACTTCTCTGATATACCTAGAACTCCACTGCTTACTCGTGGCAACCCCATTTTTTCTGCTTTATCCATGCTTTGCAGAGCATATCCCCACACTAATAATTTTTTCATAATATCCTCTTAAGCTAATCGTTTTGGTGAGTTGGCAGATCCACATCCTCCAACGGATATGGACTTACTCAAACGTTTTTTCAACCTTTCTTGTAAATCCTGTACACGTTGTCGCGCTTGTTCTGCTGTAATTTTTCCTTGTTTGAATTCTTTTCTTATTTTTTTCAATTCGCGACTTACGCTGTCATTGTAATTATTGTGTGAACCGCGATGGAAAAATTCTCTAAGTGAGCTTCGAGCATCTGCTTCAGTTGAAGGCATATACAAACCATTAGTCCAACTATCTCTGCCTAATCCTTTGCCCTTCATACCAATAGCGTTAAAAAATGCTTTGTTTTCTTTCCAAACTGCCTGTGGAATCAAATGATGTGTTTGCCAAGAAGAATTTGGACGAAACATGTTTTGAGACTCCATACTTAGACGTAACTTGTAACCACTTTCTCCCAATGGATCCACCCAATCTTGTGCATTAGGTGCAAACCAATACAGATTTTCCCCACCCATTAATCCAATCGGATCCTGATTCACAAACCGCCCCGCATCAGACTCATAATACCTGAAGAAGTTGTAATGTAGTCCCGTCTCGGGGTCAGCGTACTGGTTTTGCAGGCGGAAGGGTTGGTATGCAC
>NZ_KV821555.1:309-762 GCF_001815675.1 Neisseria sp. HMSC065D04 | reverse complement strand
TGGTTTCCTCTTTCAGACGACCCCAGCCGGTGTAATTGCCGAACCATAAGAGGTTGCCGTCCTTATCGGTCATCTCGCGCGGGATGCCGATTTGGTCGCAGTGGAAGTAGCGGGTTTGTTGGCAGTTTTCGCCGTCTGCGGTTGTCCAATCGCGGACTTGCGCCAGCGGTTCGTAGGAATCCGGGTCGGTGTAGATATAGGTATACCTGCCGTCCGGGTGGACTTCCTGCAAGAGATGGCTGCCGTCCCAGACGAAGCGGGTGTGGTTTTCGAGGTCGTTCCCGCTTAAATCATGCGGGAATGACGTTTCTGAAACTTCCTGACTGGTTTTCAGACGACTTTTGCCTATCCTTCTGCCCAGTGCGTCGTAGGTGTACGCCCAAGTTTCTTTCGTGCCATCTTTTTTGAAGATTTCCGCCTTAACCAGTTGGTCGTGCAGGTCGTAGAAATAGT
>NZ_KV821555.1:0-209 GCF_001815675.1 Neisseria sp. HMSC065D04 | reverse complement strand
CCAGTTGGTCGTGCAGGTCGTAGAAATAGTTCTGCACTTCGCCGTCGGCCAGCTCGCGGTGGATCAGGTTGCCGAGCTCGTCGTAGTAATAGGTCGTGCCGTTGTAGGTTTTCAGGCGGTTGTCGGGGATGGGATTGAGGTCGTCTGAAAGGATATTGTGTGCGGGGTCGAAGGCGAACAGTTCGTTGCCCGCTTGGGTAATCCTGCCC
>NZ_KV821554.1:0-314 GCF_001815675.1 Neisseria sp. HMSC065D04 | reverse complement strand
GAACATACCAAGATTGCGCCGTCCATTTGTGCGGCACCGGTAATCATGTTTTTAACGTAGTCGGCGTGTCCCGGGCAGTCTACGTGTGCGTAGTGGCGGGTTTCGGTTTCGTATTCTACGTGTGAGGTATTAATGGTAATACCGCGGGCTTTTTCTTCGGGAGCGTTGTCGATTTGGTCGTAAGCTTTTGCAGCACCACCGAATTTTTTAGCCAAAATAGTAGTCAAAGCAGCAGTCAGGGTGGTTTTACCATGGTCAACGTGACCGATGGTGCCAACGTTTACGTGCGGTTTGCTACGTTCAAATTTTTCCTT
>NZ_KV821553.1:35345-42353 GCF_001815675.1 Neisseria sp. HMSC065D04 | reverse complement strand
TACTGTCCTATTTTGATTTTAATTGACTATATTTGTCTTTGTAAAAACTTTCGTTTTCTCCCGTCCAATCCAGCCCTTTGCCCAACAGTTTGAAAATCTTGGGCAGAAAATGAAAAAACATCTGTCTGTTTTGCTTTAAGGCTTGGGTGTAGAGCCGCAGCAAGACGGATTCGGCTTGAGGCGCTTGCAGAAAAGCGAACATTTGGGGTGTCAGCTTGGGCATGGGCTTTCTCCTTTTCAGTTCAAATCCTCTATATTGTCCATCTTGCCACAGCTTCGCTTTTCAGACGACCCCACTATCCAAACTCCGTTATAATGGCGGCTTTCCCATTATTTCATTCAAAAGACGGTCTTATCATGAAACACATCCACATTATCGGTATCGGCGGCACGTTTATGGGCGGGGTGGCCGCCATTGCCAAAGAAGCGGGGTTTAAAGTCAGCGGTTGCGACGCGAAGATGTATCCGCCGATGAGCACCCAGCTCGAAGCCTTGGGCATAGACGTACACGAAGGCTTCGATGCCGCGCAGTTGGACGAATTTAAAGCCGACGTTTACGTGATCGGTAATGTCGCCAAGCGCGGGATGGATGTGGTTGAAGCGATTTTGAACCGCGGTCTGCCTTATATTTCCGGCCCGCAATGGCTGTCGGAAAACGTGCTGCACCATCATTGGGTGCTCGGCGTGGCGGGGACGCACGGCAAAACCACCACCGCTTCCATGCTTGCATGGGTCTTGGAATATGCCGGACTCGCGCCGGGCTTCCTCATCGGCGGCGTACCGGAAAACTTCAGCGTTTCTGCCCGCCTGCCGCAAACGCCGCGTCAAGACCCGAACAGCAAATCGCCGTTTTTCGTCATCGAAGCCGACGAATACGACACCGCCTTTTTCGACAAACGCTCCAAATTCGTGCATTACCGTCCACGTACCGCCGTGTTGAACAATCTGGAATTCGACCACGCCGACATCTTCGCCGACTTGGGCGCGATACAGACCCAGTTCCACCACCTCGTGCGCACCGTGCCATCTGAAGGCCTCATCGTCTGCAACGGACAGCAGCAAAGTCTGCAAGACACTCTCGACAAAGGCTGCTGGACGCCGGTGGAAAAATTCGGCACCGAACACGGCTGGCAGGTCGGCGAAGTCAATACCGACGGCTCGTTCGACGTGTTGCTTGACGGCAAAAAAGCTGGACACGTCGCATGGGATTTGATGGGCGGACACAACCGCATGAACGCGCTCGCCGTCATCGCCGCCGCGCGCCATGCCGGAGTCGATATTCAGACCTCCTGCGAAGCCTTGAGTGCGTTTAAAAACGTCAAACGCCGCATGGAAATCAAAGGCACGGTGAACGGCATCACCGTTTACGACGATTTCGCCCACCACCCGACCGCCATCGAAACCACCATCGAAGGCCTGCGCCAGCGCGTCGGAAACGCCCGCATCCTCGCCGTCCTCGAGCCACGTTCCAACACCATGAAACTCGGCACTATGAAAGCCGCACTGCCCGAAAGCCTCAAAGATGCCGACCAAGTGTTCTGCTACGCCGGCGGTGTGGACTGGGACGTCGCCGAAGCCCTCGCGCCTTTGGGCGGCAAGCTGCACGTCGGCAAAGACTTCGATGCCTTCGTCGCCGAAATCGTGAAAAATGCCGAAGCAGGCGACCATATTTTGGTGATGAGCAACGGCGGTTTCGGCGGGATACACGGAAAGCTGCTGGAAGCGTTGAAATAAGGTTGGTTGAAAGTTTGGAAAGATTGAGGTCGTCTGAAAGCCGGAGTTTGGTTTTCAGACGACCTTTTTGTTGTGAAGGCTTGGATGTGATGGTTGGGTATGACCCAAACTAGGCTCACCGATGGAGGTATTCCTTATATATACAGTTAATCCCTTGTTCGATAATAGGAATCAAATGATTTATATTTTTATGAGAGCGGATAAATAGTGGATTTTCCCAATCGTAATTTTTAATGACGTAGACTTTAAATACCCCGTTTTTTCTAGGATTCGGATACCATCCAACATCTAAAATGTATTTCTCATCAAAGAAAGATACTTGTAATAAATCTTCTTCAAATTGAAGTTGATCCATTGCTTCATGAGGGGCGTTTTTAAATAACCAAAATAAATTTTCATAAGTAATGATACCGTCCCTAAAATCAATCAGATATTCCATTTTGTTTAGTCCCTACATTTCTTCTTACGATTTAATGCTTATGTGCAAATAGTGTCAGATATTCCATATCATTATCATATATGATATCGTGATGAAATTCTGATATTTTGATTATGTTGGAATTGTGATTGGAGAAAATTTGCAAGTGGATAAGCTGTCAAAATTAAAGATTAAATATACAATTTTTATATCGATATTTTTTGTCATTTTGTACAAAGGGGCTGAGTTTTATACCTATACAGTCGATAATGTGCCTTCATATTTTATGGACTGGGAAAGGAATATTCCTTTTTTGCCCATATTTATGTTGCCTTATATGACGTCTCAGGTTTTCTTCTTAGCCACTATATTTTTGAAAAAGAACGAAAGCAATTTGAAATTGTTGATAAAGAGGGCAGCCTTTTTAATTGCGGTTTCTACTGCTTTATTTGTCATATTTCCAATGAAATTTTATTTTCCCAAACCCGAAGTCGATAACCAAATTTTAAAATCTTTCTTTTATATATTGGGCAAAATAGACAGTAGTTTTAACCAATGTCCGTCATTGCATGTGAGTTTTGCTTTTCTTTCGGCTGAGGTTTATTGCAGGGAAGTCAAATCCAAATTCTTAAAATCATTTTTTGGTATATGGGGATTGTTACTCGCCATTTCGGTCTTGTTTGTCTATCAACACCATTTTATTGATTTTGTGGGCGGAACTTTGATATTTTTAATTACTTGTATCATCTTTCCAAGAAAAAAGGCTGTTTAAACGTTTTGTTACCGAATGATGGAAAGTCCTACAACAACCGCTAAACCATAGCTCTAAACATACAAAAGGTCGTCTGAAACCATTTCAGACGACCTTTCTTCTTCCTAGCTATCCATACTCAGCCGCAACCGCCGCATTTGCCGCAGCCGCTGCTGCAATCGTGTTTTTTCGGTTTGAACAAGAATTTCCGCAAGAGGAAAAACAGACAGGCAAGCATGATGATGCCGACGATAATATATTGAGTCATGATTTGAGTATCCAGTTAGTAGTTTGGTAAACCACAAATGCGGCGAAGTAAGCCATCAGGAACAAATAGCCTGTAATCATCACCATATTTTTTGTGGATTTGGTTTCACGTTTAATGACTGCCAAAGTTGCAGCACACATCGGTGCGTACACATACCATGCCAGGAAGGCGAAGGCGGTCGGCAGGCCCCAGTTGTTGTGCACGATCGGAATCAGCGCGTTTTGTACCGCGTCTTCAGACGATGCGCTGACGGCATAGACCGTACCCAGCGCAGCAACGACGACTTCGCGCGCGGCGATGCCCGGAATCATGGCGATACACATTTCCCAAGTGAAGCCTAGCGGGGCGAAAAATGGCTGGATGAAATGACCGATCATACCGGCAAGGCTGTAATCAATCGCTGCCCTTGTTGCGTCCACGGGCGGTTGAGGCCAGCTTACCAAGCCCCAAAGGATCACGCTCAGCGCGAAAATAATCGTACCGGCGCGTTTCAGGAAGGCTTTGACCCTGTCCCATAGGCTGGTCATGATGTGTTTGAAGTTGGGCGTACGGAAGGTCGGCAGCTCCATCAGAAGCGGGAATTGCTGCACGTTGCCTTTCATCCGCGCCAAGCGTTTCATAATGTACGCCGCCAAAGCAGCCGACAGGATGCCTGCGATGTAGAGGATGAAGAGCGTCAGCCCTTGCAGGTTGAAAATCCCGCCTACTGTACGGTTGGGAATGACGGCGGCGATAATCAGCGCGTACACGGGCAGCCGCGCGGAGCAGGTCAGCAGCGGGGCGACGGCGATGGTAACGAGGCGTTCGCGCGGGTCATGAATCGTACGCGCCGACATCACGGCGGGGACGGCGCAGGCGAAACTTGACAGGAGCGGGATAAACGAGCGTCCGGACAGGCCGCTTTTTGCCATTATGTTATCCAGCAGGAACGCCGCACGCGGCAGGTAGCCGGAGTCTTCCAAAAGCAGGATGAAGGCGAACAAAATCGTAATCTGCGGCAGGAACACCAACACGCTGCCGGTACCGGCAATCACGCCGCTGACGATCAAGTCATTGAGGATGCCGGGTGCCATATTCGCGCCCACCCATTCGCCCAGCGCGGTAAAGCCGCCTTCGATGGCGTCCATAATCGGCGCAGCCCATGTGTAAACCGCTTGGAACACCATAAACAGGATGACCAGCAGCATAATCATGCCCCAGACGGGGTGCAGCACGATGTCGTCGAGTTTTTTGTGCCATGCGGGCAGCGTCATTTCCGTGCGGACGACCTGTGCCAAAATCGACTCGACTTCTTGATAAAGTTTGTCGCTCTCCAGCGCATCGAGCGTGCGTTCGGCAGAAGCGGGATTGGCGGGGAAAGAGCGTTTGCGCGGCAGCTTCGCCACGGCTTCGCGTACTGCCTGTACGCCCGATGCGCTCACCGCGACCGTTTCCAAAACGGGTACGCCCAGCAGCTCGCTCAGTTTGGCCGCATCGATATTCAAGCCCCTTTTGCGGGCAACGTCGCTCATGTTCAGCGACACCACCATAGGCAGTCCCAGCGTTTTCAGTTCCAGAATCATGCGCAGGGTCATACGCAGGTTGGTCGCGTCGGCAACGGCAATGATGGCGTCGGGCGGAATGCCCAGTTTGCCCACTGCCACATCTTTTGCCACCGCTTCGTCGGGGCTGGTCGTGCGTAGGCTGTATGTGCCCGGCAGGTCGATAATGCGGACGGCCTCGTCGTCGAGGAAGGCGCCCTCGCGCTTATCGACCGTTACGCCCGGATAATTGGCAACCTTGGCATGGGCGCCGGTCAAACCGTTGAACAAAACGGTTTTGCCGCAGTTTGGCGCGCCAATCAAGGCAAAATAGCTTAGTTCCATTTATTTATTCTCCTTGTTTGATTGTGTGATGAGTTTGGCGTTGGATTGGGAAAAAGGCTTTGAAACGGCGCTTTCAGACGACCCGGGTCGTCTGAAAAGGATAGGGCGGTCAGATTCAATCCGCCTTTGCCGCACATTTCTAGAATATGAAGCTTGCCTGCGCGTACGGCGTAAGTCAGCCGTCAATCACATGGCACATAATCTTTCCTGCTTCTTCCTGCCGCAACGAGAATTGCGACTGGTTGCCCAAACGTACGGCAAACGGACCGCGTCCGAATCCGCCGACGGCAATCACCTGCAACGGCATTCCGCTTGAAAAGCCCAAGTCGGCAAGGCGGCGTGTAACCAGCGGGTCGAGTTCGCCGAAAGTCGAATTGGGGACGATGGAGTCGATGTGCGCGACTGCGCCTTTACTGAGTTTTGACAAAGGTATGGCAGACATAGTGTGTTTTACTTTCGTTGTCGATTGAAAAAAGAGACGGCAAGTAAAGACGAATCAGACACAGGGTAGCCAGAGGCATATCCCAACGCCCGTCCCCGCAAAAGAAGTAGTTTTGATTGTTTATCACTTTGTTTTATTATGATAATAAATCTTGTTAACATAAAAATCAAATTCAAAGCGACCAAGTTCCTTATTTTCAGACGACATATTGCGACAAATCAAAGAAAGCGAATGATTTGACGGGAAAGTCGGGCAGGGCTATTGATAAGGTTTGCGTTTGGATGTTTGATAGGCAGAAAAGAGAAAAGGAGCGAATGATGAAAATCTACACCGCCGCAGAAATGCGCGAACACGAGCAAATGGCAGTCGATAAAGGCACGACTTTCGAGCAACTGATGGAAAACGCGGGACAGGCCGCGGCGGCGGATTTGCTGCGCCGTTTCCCCAAAGCAGGACGCACGTTAATCGTTTGCGGCAAGGGCAACAACGGCGGCGACGGTCTGGTCATCGCGCGCGTGTTGTCGGAGCGGGATTGGCAGGTAGATGTCGTCTTCGTCTTGGGAGACAAACTGTCGCCGCTGGCGCAGTTGAACCGCGAGCGTTTGAATCATTCGGACGGCGTCAGCTTTATCCGATCCGATGAGCTTGAAGGTCGTCTGAAAACAGGTTACAGCCTCGTTATCGAAGGCATTTTCGGGACAGGCTTCAGCGGCGCATTACCCGAAACAGCCGCCGCCGTCTGTCGCCTGCTGAATCAAGCCGACGGCTTCAAAATCGCGTTAGACATCCCGACAGGGCTGAACTGCGACACCGGCGAAGCAGACAAAGACACCTTCCGCGCCGATCTGACCTACGCTTTCGCCGCCTACAAACCGGCGCATATGACCGAAGCAGGCAAAGCATATTGCGGGGAAACCGTGTGTTTGGATATTGGGATAGCGTGAGAATATTTTATTGAGATGACGATGTTCGCGGCTATTTCCAGCTTTGCGCCAAGTAAATGCCCAACGCCGTCAGCAGGAACGAGCCGAAAACATGCAGGCAGACCGCTGAAAACGCCGTCGCCCAGCGTTGCGCCTGCATCAGGGTGACCATTTCCAATGAAAAGCTGGAAAATGTCGTCAGGCTGCCGAGAAAACCGGTAATCAGTAAAAGCTTCCATTGCGGATTATCCAGCCATTCGGCGCAGATGCCGATTAAGAACGCGCCGATCCAGTTGGCGGCAAGCGTGCCTGCCGAAAATGGGACGGAGAGTGCGGCAAAGGCGAGAACGAGCAACCAGCGGGACAGTGCACCCAAAGCCGCGCCAAACGCAACCGCCATGACGTTTTGAAACATATCGAAATCCGGAGACAAGAAGAATTAAAAGGGTAGGGTTGGGGATTTTAACCGTATTTTGAACAGGCAAACATAGGGTCGTCTGAAAAGCATTTTAGGTTTTCACTTTGTTGAAACCATGCTTTCAGACGACCTTTTTTGCACCTTTCCTTCATCATATATAGCGGATTAAATTTAAATCAGGACAAGGCG
>NZ_KV821553.1:33972-35245 GCF_001815675.1 Neisseria sp. HMSC065D04 | reverse complement strand
CGTACTGGTTTAAAGTTAATCCACTATAAAACAACATTTCCCTACATTGTCTGTCATTTGATGTTTGTTAAAAATTTTGCCGCCTATTCGTGTTACGCTTCGCAATCAATTTGATTTTTCAAGGGAAAGGAGCAGGATATGCCGTCATTGAGAACGCAAATCGCCGGTTTTTCTTTTGACAACTGTCTGATGAACGCCGCTGGTGTGGCGTGTATGACCGTAGAAGAATTGGAAGAAGTCAGGCAATCCGCCGCAGGCAGCTTCGTCACCAAAACGGCGACGCTGGAGGTGCGTGCGGGCAATCCCGAGCCGCGTTACCGCGATGTACCGCTGGGTAGTATCAATTCTATGGGTTTGCCGAATCAAGGCATTGATTACTATCTGGATTATTTGCTGAGCCTTCAAGAATCGCAGCCCGAACGGACATTTTTCCTCTCACTGGTCGGTATGTCGCCCGATGAAACACACACGCTGTTGAAAAAAGTGCAAAACAGCGGTTTTAAAGGCATTACCGAACTCAACCTTTCCTGCCCGAACGTCCCCGGCAAGCCGCAAATCGCCTACGACTTTGAAACGACCGAGCGGATTTTGGGCGAAGCCTTCGGCTACTTCGACAAGCCTTTGGGCATCAAACTGCCGCCATATTTCGACATCGTCCATTTCGACCAAGCGGCGGAAGTGTTCAACCGCCATCCGCTGAAATTCGTCAACTGCGTCAATTCCATCGGCAACGGTATGTATATCGAGGACGAATCCGTTGTGATTCGGCCTAAAAACGGCTTTGGCGGCATAGGCGGCGAATACATCAAACCGACCGCGCTTGCCAACGTCCACGCGTTCTACCAAAGATTGAATCCGTCCATCCAAATCATCGGTACAGGCGGCGTTTATACCGGTCGCGATGCGTTCGAACATATCTTGTGCGGCGCGAGCATGGTGCAAATCGGTACGGCGCTGCATCAGCAAGGTGTCGAAGTTTTCGAACGCGTTTCGCTTGGTTTGAAAGCTATCATGGCGAAAAAAGGCTATGAGAAGCTGGAAGATTTCAAAGGCGAACTGAAATATCTGGGGTAAGTCTGCTCAGATGAAGGGGAAAAGGTCGTCTGAAAACCATCATACGGTTTCAGACGACCTTTTATTACAAAACGGCTGCCGATAGGTTTCTTTGGAAAATTCGGATATCGGGGGAGGACGTTTTGATTGTTGTCATTTTGCTCATACGGCAGGCATCGAAATAGCGTGTATAGTGGATTAAATTTAAATCAGGACAAGG
>NZ_KV821553.1:5470-33872 GCF_001815675.1 Neisseria sp. HMSC065D04 | reverse complement strand
CCGTACTGGTTTAAAGTTAATCCACTATAAAAGGCGTTTTAACATTTATCTCTATAAGCAGGTTTGTTACAATTTCGGGAAAATTTTAGTGGAACCGCAAAATGCTGATGAACTCATCCGCCATCCTCCCGCCCGCCATGCTCGGCATCCTCGGCGGCGGACAATTAGGCAGAATGTTTACCGTTGCCGCCAAAACCATGGGCTACAAAGTAACCGTACTCGACCCCGATCCGAACGCGCCGGCGGCGGAATTTGCCGACCGCCATTTGTGTGCGCCGTTTGACGACCAAGCCGCTTTGGACGAATTGGCAAAATGCGCGGCGGTTACCACTGAATTTGAAAACGTCAATGCCGACGCGATGCGTTTTCTGGCAAAGCATACCAACGTTTCTCCCAGCGGCGACTGCGTGGCCATCGCGCAAAACCGTATTCAGGAAAAAGCGTGGATACGCAAAGCGGGATTGCAAACCGCGCCGTATCAAGCGGTTTGCCGTTCAGACGACATCAGCGAAGCAAGCGCGCAATTTTTGCCCGGCATCCTGAAAACGGCTACGTTGGGCTATGACGGAAAAGGGCAAATCCGCGTCAAAACGGTGGACGAACTCAAAGCCGCGTTTGCCGAACACGGCGGCGTGAATTGCGTTTTGGAAAAAATGGTGGATTTGCGCGGCGAAATTTCCGTTATCGTATGCCGTCTGAACCATGAAAACGTGCAAACCTTCGACCCCGCCGAAAATATCCACGAAAACGGCATCTTGGCTTATTCCATCGTCCCCGCGCGGTTGAGTGCCGACGTGCAACAACAGGCGCGGCAAATGGCGCAACGATTGGCAGACGAATTGGATTACGTCGGCGTGTTGGCGGTGGAAATGTTCGTCGTCGGCGACACGCATGAATTGGTCGTCAACGAAATCGCCCCGCGCCCGCACAATTCCGGCCACCATACGATAGATGCCTGCGCCGCAGACCAGTTCCAGCAGCAGGTACGCATTATGTGCAATCTGCCACCCGCCGACACCAAGTTGCTTTCTTCATGTTGCATGGCGAATATTTTGGGCGACGTTTGGCAGGAAGACGGCGGCGAACCGAATTGGCTGCCGTTGCAAAGCAATCCGAATGCACACCTGCACCTATACGGCAAAAAAGCCGCGCGGAAAGGACGCAAAATGGGGCATTTCACCGTTTTGGCCGCCGATGCCGACACTGCGTTTGAAGCAGCGGGAAAATTACATCAAAGCCTTTGAATATAAAATATAATATCGGAAACAGCGTTCAGACGACCCCCTGTCTGTTTATGAAGAAAACGTCGTCTGAACACGCATTACAATACATCTTACAACACATCTTGCCATGAGCCTTCTGACCATACTCCGTCCCGCAGTCGCGCAAGACTGCCAAGCCATACACAATGCCCATCTGCACGCCGTCCAATATACCTGCATCCGCAGTTACGACGATAAAGTATTGCATGCGTGGGAAGCCCTGCTCGATATCGACAGCTACCTCGAAACCATTTCCGATCCCGGCAAAGCCTTTTGGGTGGTGGAATACAGGGGGACCATACAGGGTTTTTTCCAAGTGGACTTCAAAGAAGCCCAATTGGACGCGTTGTATGTCCATCCCTTCGTCCATAATCACGGCTTGGGTACAGCTTTGCTGCGCCGTGCCGAAGAACTTGCACATCAGGCGGGGTTGAGCTTTTTGAAACTGTACGCCTCGCTCAACTCCGTTCCTTTCTACCGCTTGAACCATTACGAATCTTTGGGTTCTGCCGTATTGCAGTTGAACAAAGACGTCAAGGTCAAGTGCGAACTGATGCGCAAATATCTATAAGCCGTTTTCAGACGACCTGTACACGGAGCGCAGAGGTCGTCTGAAAATGTGTTTTTCATGTTCAACCTCAAAATATCCCCATGATGAAAACAGATTTCCAATCCGCCTTGAAAGCATTAGGCAAGCAAGCCAAAAAAGAAGCCGAAGCGCGGGCGCAGGAGCAAGCCTTGGCGAAGAAGCGCGAGGAAGAAAATATCGATTTTGCCAAAGCCGTAGGTGCAGTAACGCCGCTGAAAACCGCGCCGCGCTATGAAGCGCCGCGTGATAAAACGCCCATCAAACCCCGTCCGAAAGAGCAGGAAAGTTTGGCAGCCGAAGATTATTTTTATGTCGGCAGCGGCGCTTCTTGGGATGAACCGCCTGCTTCGTTCAGTAAAAACGGACAAGGTAAGAATGACTTGCAACGTCTGCGCAACGGGCATTATCCCGTAGTCGCCGATGTCGATTTGCACGGCTACACGCAGGAAGAGGCGCAACAGGTTTTAAACGAATTTATCGAATTTACCCAAAAGCGTGGCGTATGCGCCGAAATCATTCACGGCAGCGGTTTGGGCTCGTCAGGCTACAAACCCGTTTTAAAAAACATGACGCGCCGCTGGCTGATGCAGCACCCCGATGTATTGGCTTATATCGAGCCGAGGGAAGGCAATGACGGCGCTGTACGCATTTTGTTGAAGCGCAGGCGCAGGGAAGAAGAATAGTTTGTGCTGAGTTGATTGGGCTGAGGCAAGATTGCCTTGAGTGCAAGCTGCGAACCATGTCAAAGGTCGTCTGAAACTGGGATTAGGTTTTCAGACGACCTTTTCGATTTTGGCCCATATAGTGGATTAAATTTAAATCAGGACAAGGCGACGAAGCCGCAGACAGTACAGATAGTACGGAACCGATTCACTTGGTACTTCAGCACCTTAGAGAATCGTTCTCTTTGAGCTAAGGCGAGGTAACGCCGTCCTGGTTTAAAGTTAATCCACTATACTGAATTGCTTACGGCAGGAGTTTGCCCGGATTCATGATGCCGTGCGGGTCAAGCTGGGCTTTGATGGCGCGCATCAAGGCGATTTCGGACGGGGTGCGGACGCTGGGGAGCCAGTGTTTTTTGATGGTGCCGATACCGTGTTCCGCCGCGATGGTACCGTGGCAGGCGAGGATGTGTTCATAGACGATGCTGTTGACGGCATCTTCGTAACGGTAGGCTTCGTTGCTCAAGACGTCGGACAGGAAGGTGTTGTAATGCAGGCTGCCGTCGCCCAAATGTCCGAAGCAGACAATTTGTATACCCGGAAAACGGGTTTTCAAGGCGGGGGCGCATTGATGGACAAAGGCGGCGACTTGGGCAATCGGGACAGCGATGTCGTGTTTGATGCTGGTGCCGAGCTTGCGCTGGGAGGCGGAAATGTTTTCACGCAGCGTCCACAGATCGAGGCGCTCTTGTTCGGATTGCGCGATGATGCTGTTTTCTTGGCCGTTTTGATAGAGAAACTCGGCAAGTTTTTCGTCGAGCGCGGCATCGGGAACGGAATCGGTCAGTTCGAGCAGGACGTGCCAGTTTGCATCGGTCGGCTGTTTGAGATGACTGAACTCGGAAGACAATGCCAAAGCGTAGCGGCTGATCAGCTCGAAACTGGTGAGACGTTCGGCAAAATGCCCTTGTACGGCTGTTAAAAGCTGTACGGCAGATTCGATGTCGTCCAAACCTACCCACGCGGTCGCTATGGTTTGCGGACGGGCGAAGAGTTTGAGCGTAGCGGCGGTGATAATGCCGAGCGTGCCTTCGCTGCCGATAAAGAGGTGGCGCAGGTCGTAACCGGTGGTATTTTTGTGCAGCGGTTGGAGATGGGAAACAAGTTCGCCATTGGGCAGGACGACTTCCAAACCCAATACCAAGTCGCGCATACTGCCGTAGCGTAAAACGTTTAATCCGCCGGCGTTGCAGGCGATGTTGCCGCCGATTTCGCACGAGCCTTCGCTGGCAAGACTGAGGGGAAACAGTCTGCCCGCTTCGGATGCCGCTTTTTGGACGTTTTGCAGGATTACGCCTGCTTCGACGGTGATGCTGTTGTCGGCAAGGTTGATTTCGCGGATGCGGTTGATTTTGGAAAGGTTGAGCAGTACGCCGCCGGAAGCTACCGCTGCGCCGCACAAACCGGTATTGCCGCCCTGTGGGGTAACGGGGATACGGTGTTCAAAACAAAACCGCATGATTTCTTGTACATTTTCTATAGAATGCGGTTGCAAGATGATGTCCGGTTCGGAAACAAAGCGGCGGCGCTGGTCGTTTAACAAGGCCGGAGTGGCTTCGAGGATTTCGGCGGGGGAAAGGAATTCAAGAAAACGGTCGTACAGATTGGGCATAACGGGCAGAAGGATGGTTTGTGTGTGTACGGAAGATTATATAGCGGATAAGGGAGGCGAAAAACGGTAAAGGTCGTCTGAAAAACAAAAAAGCAGGATACAATCCGTATCCTGCTTTTTTAACTGTAAAAATATTATTTTGCAGCAGAAGCGGCAGCTGAGCTGGCAGCAGAAGCAGCGCCAGTTGCAGCAGAAGCAGCGGTATTAGCTGCAGAAGCGGCAGTGTTGGCAGCAGAAGCAGCGGTGTTAGCTGCAGAAGCGGCTTCAGTTGCAGAGGAAGCGGCAGAAGCAGCACCGGTTGCAGAAGAAGCGGCAGAAGCAGCAGTTTCAGAAGCACCGGAAGCGGTAGGAGCAGCAGTATCAGCGCCTTTGTTACAAGCAGCCAAAGCCAAAGATAACAGAGCAGCAGCAATCAGAGATTTTTTCATTTTGAGAACCTTCTTTAAATCGATTTAAGTAGAACAAAACAACAAAACGACATATAAGTCGTTTCATTTAGAGTAAAAATTCATTGCTGAATTTCCTGCATTATGCCCCACAGGGTGCTTCGGTGCAACGATACGGACGAATTAGTAATTTTTAATCAATCTGAAATGGACGAAAGACGGGGGTGAAACTAGTCCGCATTGGCTGTTATTCAATGTACATTTGAAATAAATTGTATAGTAAAATTTATTTATTTCATGCGTTTACATTTAAATAATGCGCTATGGGCCCTTGTTTTCAATCGGTTTAAATGAAATGCGGGCAGTTGTTGCGCATAAAAGCAAAAAGTTGTAAAAAAGTTACACAAATATAAAGATTATCAAAATTTACGCTTTTGCGCGCAATATGTTAAATATTGTGCATATAAATTTATAATTGTTAGTTTTGATAATTTTGCGATAAATCTCCGTGCATGACGGCGGTGTGTTAGAATGCTTTAGATTTGTTGGCAGAGGGTTGTCAATAAAGAAAACCTGTTTTGATAAACGGTCATGATAAAGGATAAAAAATGGCTATTGAAAAAAATTCTGTGGTTTCGCTTCACTATGAAATGTACGATGCGGACAACCAACTGCTGGACAAAACCGAAGAACCCATCGTCTATCTGCATGGCGGATATGACGGCATTTTCCCTTTGGTGGAAGAAGCTTTGCACGAGAAAAACGTCGGTGATACCGTTGAAGTCGCGCTGTCACCCGATGATGCTTTCGGCGAGCAAGATCCTAGCCTGGTGCGTATCGAAGATGTCAGCGTGTTTCCGGTTGAAGTGGAAGTCGGCATGATGTTTGAAGCCGATGATCCTGAAACCGGCGATGTCTTGATTTACCGCGTAACCGACGTGGCGGACGGCAAAGCCGTAGTAGACGGCAACCATCCGCTTGCCGGCATGAAAATCTTGTTCAAAGCGACAGTTGACGGCGTACGCGATGCGACTGAAGAAGAAATCGCACACGGCCACGTTCACGGCCCGCATGGTCATCATCACTAATTGAGTTAGTCTGCAATGCAAAAGGTCGTCTGAAAACAGGATTGGGTTTCTGTTTTCAGACGACCTTTTTGTATTTTTCTAATACTGTTTTGGCTAAATAGAGACCTTGGCAAAATAGTTCTCTTTACCTTTCCCTGCATCGTTTTCAGATGACTTTGTGTGTTCACTTTGCCTGAACCAAAATAGGTCGTCTGAAAAGTACAGTATGGTTAAGTTGGTGTGGAGTCATTTACGACTACCCGCCCAGTAACGGCGTAACAAAATCCCGCCATTGTAGGGCAAGTCCTGCATTGATTTTGGTAAGGTTGTCGAGGAAATAGAAAAACGGCGGGTCTTGCACACCCTCTTGGTCTGCCAATTCCTCATTCCATGCTGCTTCCCACAGGAAAAAGCCCATGGCAGACTCTTGGCGACGTAAATGTGGGACGTTCTTGAATTGATTATTATGATACTGTCAATGCAGCATGCATTTATCTTCCAGTTCGACAGATGAAATCCGGCCTTGGAAAAAGGCGCGGGTAGTAGAAGGGTAGTCGAATAACATCAAGTGGCTTTGGCTGTAAGGGCGGACGTATCGGTCTAAAAAATCCAGAGATTTGAATATGATTTCTTGAGTCGGAACGCGCTCGAACAGTTCTGTTTCATCGTACCAATCTTCTACCAAAATGCTTTCAAATCCTGAGTATGCTTTTAACTCGGCCAGTTGTTCGGGCGTAATCAGTTGAATTTCGCCTATATCGTTTAATCGCATTTGGCGGTATCGGACAAATGCTTCCGGCAGTTTGGCATCATATTGTGCCAATGCATGGAAAAAGGTTGATTCGTGTGCTTCTTGGACATAATCCGCCGTATAAGGTGCAAGGAAATTGCGCGCTGAGAGTAGGGCAAGTAAATCACTGCCGGGCGGATAGTGCGGAGTGGTATGAGTTTGCGTCCATTCACTCTTGGGGCAGAGTATATAGCCCCAAGCGCGTTGGTGGGCATCGTAAAGCTCACGTGAATACCATTTGCTGCTGTGGAGAAATTCAGTTTCAATGAAATCGAGGCAGATGCGTATGCGGAGAGCAGAGAGCATGGTGGTTTAACCAGTATTGAAGATGATTAGGGTGGGGCTTTATGGATATGATACAGGAGGTCCGATATACAAGGGGTGTAGAACACACACGCGCAGTTTCTGCTTTTCAGACAATTTCGATACTTTCTTTGAGGTGGTCTGAAATATTGGTTCTTTAACAATCCGACTACTGCTCAGCATCAAGGTCGTCTGAAACACAACTTTCAGACGACCTTTGATTAGTTGAAATGGTCAAGCGGAAAAATGGTCGTACACAACATCGATTTTTGCACAGGCGCGTTGGACTGAAGCTTCCCAGTCGCCTGCCGTACCTTCGGTGTAAACGGTATCCACGGAAGCAAAGCCCAAGAAGCCGCTAAACAATATTTTTAAATAGCTTGAGGCGAAATCCATTTGCGCCATCAGACCTTCGCTATAAACGCTGCCGCCGGCCTGCAACAGCAGCACTTTATGCTCACCCATCAACCCTTTCGGCGTACCATTTTCGCGGTGGCGTAAGGTTTCGCTATGGCAGCCTGAAAACGTATGGGCAGTCAGTGCACACCCTACCAGAATCCCTGTTGCTGCCCAACCATATCGGGCGGCGACTGCATATACGTCCGCACAAAATCAAAGAAATCGCGGCTGATTTCAAAATGTCCGTAACGCAGCATGGCGGCGTATTTTTTCCATTCGGGATGCGTGCGGATGATGTCTATCGGGCAGTTGCGGCGGGTTTCGGCATACTCCACATTGCGGCGGAAGGGGATGAAGGTCTCGCTCATTTGGAACGGATAGGCGGTATTGTCCGTAATTTGCCCGAATGCGGTAAAGGCTTGCAGTTTTTCCGCGCCGTCCATACGGATTTTCGGGCTGTAATAAAGCAGCCAATCGCCACGCCTCATGCGGTTGAGTGGTGCGGCTTTGCCGTGGCACACTTGGCAGAACCCGCCTGCCACGCCGCGCAGGACGTGTTCTTGGGATACGGTGCCAATCCAATATTTCGTCATTATTGTCTTTCTATCGGTTGCGGATTTGAAGCAGCCTGCACTTGGGTTTTCCGAAAGTGCAGGCTGCTTTTTGGGTTTTCAGACGGCATTCAGGCTGCTTGAAAACGCCTATCCTACCCTACGCGCCGCTGTCCAACGCCCGCCGCATCACCGACACGGTTTCGCCGTTATGCGGCCGCGTTTCAATTTCGCGCCAGCCGTATTTGGCGTACACCGCCTGCACGTCGGGCGTGTAAAGATAGAGTTCGGGCAGGCCAAGCCGCTGCGCTTCAATCAGGGCGTGTTCCATCAGATGCCTGCCCACGTTGCATCCGCGTGCTTCGGGCAGCACGAACACGTCGCCCAGCCAGTATTCGTATTGCGGCAGCGCGGCGATGTCGTGCCGTTTCAGCGCGGCCGAACCGAGCAGTCGCCCACCGTCCACCGCCAGCCAGGCAAGCGGCAGGTCATTGCCTTCCAAGCAGCGGGCGTAATAGGCGCGAATTTTTTCCACGTTCTGCCACGGGGCGAAATTGTGCCATTCGGCGTGCAGGGCGTGGGCGAGGGTGTCGATGTGCTGCAGCTGTTCCGCTAGCGGGACGATATTTATCGGCGAGGTGGTCTCCAAGGGCTTTCAGGCTACCTGAAAACGGTGTGGGTTATGCCGCGTGGGCAGAAGTATTCTGTCTGATAAAGTCCAGCAACATTGCACCGACATCGTCCTGCGGGCCGCCGATGCTTAATGCTGTGGAAAGGTGGTTATGGTGCGGCAGTTCGCGCAAGTTGGCCTGCGGGCAGGCATCGCGCAAAGCCTGCGCCTGCTGCCGGAACAGCGGCGGGTCGTATTGCGAGACGGTGTAAAGCGCGGGCACGCGGATTCGGCCGAGTTGCGGCAGGTTGCCGGTGCGTTCGGACGGTGTGCCGTAATAGGCACTGATGCTCGGGTGCGTGCCTGCGGACGGGGGGTCGTAAATCCCCGAAAACATGATTACGCCTGCAACCGGCAGCGGCACGTTTTGGCGTTGCCCGAAGGCGAGTGCATCGGCAACATGGGCCGCGCCTGCGGACTGCCCGACAAGCCAAATCCGCGCATCGGGCCGTTCGTGGTGCAGCAGACCGACAACGCTGGTAATGTCGTCCCGTGCATCAGGATAGGGATGGTCGGGGGCAAGGCGGTAGTCGGGAACGACGGCCTGCATTCCACTGGCTTCCGCCCATGCGCCGATATTGGCGAAAAACGGGCTGTCGGGGTTGCCTTTGCTGCCGGCAACAAAGCCGCCGCCGTGTATATAGACGATGATGTCCGATTTGTCGGGCAGGCCGTAGCGGTCGAATTTCTGGTGTTTGTGCCCACCGTAGGCAAGGTCGCGCCGGACGTGTTCGGGCGAAGGGGCTGTGGGGGCAAACAGTTGGTAGGTTGCTGCAACAAATTCTGGGGAGAGGCTGCCGCCGTGTATCCGGTCTAAGGCGGCGATTTGGGTTTGCTGTTCGGGAGTCATGGGATTTTTTCGGGTGGGTGGGGACAGGGTTTCAGGTTGCCTGAAAAACCTTACTCGTCTTCGGTCAGGTGGCAGACGAAACCGGAGAAGCTGTCTGCAATGTATTCTTCCGTCAAATCGTCCTGATAGATATTGATGACGGGTGGTTCACCGTTTGCGCCGGTGTTGCGGTAGTCCAGCGCGAAAAAGCTGTGTCCGTTGTCTTCTTGGGCGAAAAAGTGCAGGCTGCTTTTAGGTTTTCAGACGACCTACGATACCGTATGGTCGTCTGAAACCTTTATTGCCGTACTGTTTTACCGTTCGATTTGGCTCACATCACGCACCGCGCCTTTGTCGGCGGAAGTCGCCATTGCGCCGTAGGCGCGCAGGGCGGCGGAGACGTAGCGGTCGCGGTTTTCCGGTTTCCACGCTTTGCTGCCGCGCGCTTCCATTTCGGCGCGGCGTTTTGCGAGTTCTTCGTCGGATACTTTCAGGTTGATGCTGCGGTTGGGGATGTCGATTTCAATCGTGTCGCCTTCGTGCACCAAGCCGATGGCGCCGCCTTCCGCCGCTTCGGGTGAAGCGTGGCCGATGGAGAGGCCTGATGTGCCGCCGGAGAAGCGTCCGTCAGTCAGCAAGGCGCAGGCTTTGCCCAAGCCTTTGGATTTCAGGTAGGAAGTCGGATACAGCATTTCCTGCATACCGGGGCCGCCTTTCGGGCCTTCGTAGCGGATGATGACGATGTCGCCGGCGACGATTTGGTTGCCCAAAATGCCTTCGACGGCGGCTTCTTGGCTTTCAAACACACGGGCGCGGCCGGTGAATTTGAGGATGCTCTCGTCCACGCCTGCGGTTTTCACCACGCAACCGCGTTCGGCGATGTTGCCGAACAATACCGCCAAACCACCGTCTTGCGAATAGGCGTGTTCGACGTTGCGGATGCAGCCTTTTTCGCGGTCGAGGTCGAGGGTTTTCCACATGCGGTTTTGTGAGAACGCTTGGGTGGTGCGCACGCCGCCGGGTGCGGCTTTGAAGCGTTCGATGGCGTGGGTGTTTTCGGGATTGGTCACGTCCCATTTTTCAATCGCGTCTTTCAGCGTCGGCGCGTGGATGGTGTACACGTCGGTGTGCAGTTTGCCCGCTTTGTCCAGTTCTTTCAGGATAGCGAAGATGCCGCCCGCGCGGTGCACGTCTTCCATGTAGTAGTCGTGGTTGTTGGGCGCGGTTTTGCAGATGCAGGGCACGACGCGGCTTAAGCGGTCGATGTCGGCCATTTTGAAATCCACGCCCGCTTCGTTGGCGACGGCGAGCAAATGCAGGATGGTGTTGGTGGAGCCGCCCATGGCGATGTCCATAGTCATGGCGTTTTCAAACGCTTTTTTGGTGGCGATGCTGCGCGGCAGCACGGTTTCGTCGTTTTGCTCGTAATAGCGTTTGGTGATTTCGACAATCATGCGGCCGGCTTCGAGGAACAATTCTTTGCGGCCGGCGTGGGTGGCGAGGTAGGAGCCGTTGCCGGGCAGGGACAGGCCGAGCGCTTCGGTCAGGCAGTTCATGGAGTTGGCGGTGAACATGCCGGAGCAGGAGCCGCAGGTCGGGCAGGCGTTTTGTTCGACTTCTTCAACCTGTTGGTTGCTGACATTGTCGTCCGCCGATTCAATCATGGCGTCAATCAAGTCCAAGCGGCGTTCGGGCTGGATGTTTGCTACGCCGATGACTTTGCCCGCTTCCATCGGACCACCGGAAACGAAGATGGTCGGGATGTTCAGGCGCATGGCGGCAATCAGCATTCCCGGGGTGATTTTGTCGCAGTTGGAAATGCACACCAGCGCGTCGGCGCAGTGGGCGTTGACCATGTATTCGATAGAGTCGGCAATCAAATCGCGGCTGGGCAGGGAGTACAGCATGCCGCTGTGTCCCATGGCGATGCCGTCGTCGATGGCGATGGTGTTGAATTCTTTAGCGATGGCGCCCGCTTTTTCAATTTCGCGGGCAACCAGCTGGCCCATGTTGTGCAAGTGAACATGGCCGGGAACGAATTGGGTGAATGAGTTGGCAACGGCGATGATGGGCTTGCCGAAGTCGGTTTCCATCACGCCGGTGGCGCGCCACAATGCGCGTGCGCCCGCCATATTGCGGCCGTGGGTGGAGGTTTTGGAGCGGTATTCTGGCATGGGGTATTCCTCAGAGGGGTGGTATTTTGAAAGACGAGCCGTCTGAAATAAAGGTATCGACTTGAGCAACCTTTGTTTCAGACGGCCTTTAGACCGGTATTTTATATGAAATACCGCATAATAAGAAATGCTTTAAGACAAACGAAAGGTCGTCTGAAACAAGGTTTCGACTTTACGAAAACTGTTTTTCGGACGACCTTGATGGCAGGTGGGGGATTTATTAATCGAACTTATCCGGTTCGTACAATTCATCCCTACGCAGCTTGAGATAGCGGGTAACTAGCTACAATCCCAGCTATATGCTACTTTGGAAAAATCTAGTTTGGCTAAATCGTCGGGGTGAATGAAGAAACCGCCCACACCCAGGTCTCCCCATATGATTTCTATCCCGTCCTCCCATTCACTTTGCAGTTGGAACAGCAGGATATAGTCTTTCAATTCATCGTGCTCTTCGCGTGGATCATTTTGCGTGAAATCAGGGTAACCGCCTATCTGGTGGCAACCACTGAAGCTTTCCATGATTTCATATTCCAAATCTTCATTGCTGTGAATCTGCCAGAAATTTTCGTTTTTACCGCCTTCATACCTTTCCAAAATTTGTGCGAAACGGTAGTCGCTGCAACTGACAAGCTGTGTACCCTGTTCGAACGACATGGCAAATGGCTGTTCAGGATTATGTGGCAGGCCGAATTCTTTGCCGCAGTAATGCGGATAATCCGACTGCTGGAGACTGTCGTCTTCCACTACGTTGGCATGATAAATTACGCGGAAGCCGTCATTGTTGAGCAAATTATCCAGATCGCAGCCGTATAAATCGTCACTGTGGATGAAAAATTGTAACAGACCTTGTCGGGGAAAATTCTCTAGCGGTGGCGTTTGGGCGAAGTTGATTTGCGCTAACAGCGTGAGTGGTTCACCATCTGCCGTGTGTGGATATTCGGCACCGAGCGGCAAATAGGGAGCGCCTCCGACTTTGCTGTCCCAGCGGCGCAGGCTGCTTTTGTTTGCAGGTGACAGCTTGATGCGGACAACGGATTTTTCAGTAGACAGAAGCTGTTGCCGGTAGGGGGCGATGAGCGGATTTTCCCAGTTTATCATTTCATTTTCCTTTTAATTTTTCAGTGAATTAACTATATAAAGGTTGTCTGAAACCACATTATTGTCAAACCGAAATCAATTTTCAGACGACCTAAAAACTTATACTTTTCTGGTTTTCATGGCTCATTTCAAAGCCGTTTTCCAATCCAAACCGCCGAGGGAAGGGACTTGGGTGATGCTGTGGTCGGCAAGGTTGATGGCGGTCAGTTCGCCGCCCCAAAGTGCGCCGGTATCGAGGGAAAGGATGTTGTCGATGTTCATAAAGCCCAGCGAAGACCAGTGTCCGAAGACGATGGTGTGGCTGAGGTTTTGCCTGTTTGGGGCTTTGAACCAAGGGCGCAGGTTCGTGGGCATTTTTTTGAGGGTGGATTTGTAGTCGTAGTCGAGTTCGTTTTTCAGCGTCAGCGCACGCATTCGGGTGAAGACGTTGACAATCATGCGCAGGCGGTCGTAGCCGGTCAGCTCGTCGCTCCATTCGGCGGGTTTGTTGCCGTACATTTTGGAGAAAAACTTTTTATATTTTTTGCCGCGCAACTCGGCTTCGGTTTCACTGGCGAGCAGTTCGGCGCGGGCGATGGTCCATTGGGGCAGGATGCCGGCGTGAACCATAACATGGCGCACGCCTTTGATCAGCAGGGGCTGGAAACGCAGCCAGTCGAGCATTTTTTTGCTGGCGGGGTGTGTGAGGATGGGTGTGATGGTGTCGCTGCGTTTGACCGTGCCTTCACCGTAGCCGACGGCGAGCAGGTGCAGGTCGTGGTTACCGAGAACCATGCGCACGCTGCTTTCGTGTTCCATGCAGAATTGGAGGACTTCGAGGGATTTGGGGCCGCGGTTGACGATGTCGCCGACGAGCCAGAGGGTGTCTGTGCCGTGGTTGAAGTTGATTTTGTCGAGCAGAAGGGTGAATTCGTCGAAGCAGCCTTGAATATCGCCGATTGCGTAGTGTGCCATTGTTGTTATTGTCCGATTGTGTGTGTGGTGTTTCAGACGACCTTTGGCTTGTGGGAGGTCGTCTGAAAACGGGTTGCGTGTCTTATGCGTTCAGTACCAGCACAGCTTCGGCTTCGACCTGCACGCCTTTGGGCAGGGAGGCGACACCGACGGCGGCGCGGGCGGGGAAGGGTTCTTGGATGAATTCTGCCATGACTTCGTTGAAAACGGCGAAGTTGGCAAGGTCGGTCAGGTAGGCGTTGAGTTTGACGATGTCGGCCAGCGTACCGCCTGCGGCCTCAGCAACGGCTTTCAGGTTTTTAAAGACCTGGCGGGCTTCGGCGCGGAAGTCGCCATTGCCGACAACGGTCATGGTGGCGGGATCGAGGGGAATTTGACCGCTCATGTAAACGGTGTCGCCCGCGCGCACGGCTTGGCTGTATGCGCCGATGGCGGCGGGGGCTTTGTCAGTGTGGATGATGGTTTTGGACATGATTTTCTCCTGTTGTCGGGGTCGTCTGAAAGATGGGAGCTTTGATGAAAACGGTGTCGATTATCGTATAAAACCGAGTGATTGTGTAGGGTATGGATATTTTCAGACGACCTTTGGTGAAATAAATTTGAATGAGAATAGAATTCTATAGTGGATTAACTTTAAACCAGGACGGCGTTACCTCGCCTTAGCTCAAAGAGAACGATTCTCTAAGGTGCTGAAGCACCAAGTGAATCGGTTCCGTACTATCTGTACTGTTTGCGGCTTCGTCGCCTTGTTCTGATTTAGTTAATCCACTATATATCGTATGTACTTCAATTGTTTGCGAAAACCGCCCGAAGTTTGGACGCTTCGGGCGGTTTCGTTATGGAGGGATGCGGGAATTAGAATTTCACGCGGACACCGGTGGAAAATTCGTGAGCGTGTACTTTCAAGCCGTCGAATTTGCCCAAGTGGTTGTAGCGGTAGCCGGCGTCCAAAGCGACGTTTTCGGTAATGTCATAACCTACGCCTGCCAATACGCCTACGCCGGTTTTAGTTTTGCGAATGGATTCAGTCTCATGGAAATTCACACTGCGGTAATCGTCGTCATAAGAAAAGCGGTTGATGCCTACGCGTGCGCCGACATAAGGTTTGACCGGGGAATTTAAGTTGAAATCATAAATGGCGGAAACGCCGACGCTTTGGAGTTTGATTTTCGAGTCGAGTGTGTAATTCCGACCCTGTTCATGGTCTTTTAAAGTTTTATAGTGGGTGTAATCGGCAGCGACACGGAAATCACCGAAATCATATCCGGCAGACAGGCGCGGGCTGAAGCCTTTACTACTGGTCTTGCCACCTTCATCGTTGGTTTTAAGGGTTGAGTGGCCAAGATCGCCTTGAATATAGAAACCACGGCTGTCATCTGCCAGCGCAACGGTTGAGATGGAGAGGGCAATCAGGGTAGTCAGAATTTTTTTCATGTTTGTTTCCTTGTAACGGAATAAGGGGTATCACCGCCGAGTATTTATTCAAGGCCGACGGTTATCCCAATTGTATTTTATTATGATAAAACAAACAACATGAAAACTGTCCGTCATGCTTTTTGATAGCAGCCTGCGGATGTTACGGTTTGGCGTATCAAGGTCGTCTGAAAAAATCCAATCCTACAAAAAGCATTGCAACAAATCGTTTAAAAACAACCGTCCTCGTTCGGTCGGGCGAAACACGGTCGGGTCGGTTTCCAGCAAACCTTTTTGCCTTGCCGTTTCGATTTGCGCCATGATTTTGGCGGCGGGTACGCCTGTGCGTTCCTGCAACATCGCGGCGGGTACGCCGTCGGTCAGGCGCAGGGCGTTCATCATGAATTCGAACGGCAAATCTTCGGCGGCAACGGTTTTGCGTTCGACGGCAACACTTGGCTGACTTTGCATTAAGGCGAGGTAGTCGTTGGGGTGGCGTCGGCGGACGGTGCGCTCAATGCGGTCGGGGTAGGAAATTTTGCCGTGCGCGCCCGCACCTATGCCCAAATAATCACCGAACTGCCAGTAGTTCAAATTGTGGCGGCACTGCATGGCAGGTTTTGCAAAAGCCGATGTTTCGTAGTGGATAAAGCCCGCGCCTTCCAGCGCGCCGTGTACCGCGTCTTCGATGTCGAGGGCGGCTTCGTCTTGCGGCAAACCTTTCGGCGGCGTATGACCGAACGGCGTGTTCGGCTCCATTGTCAGATGATACGCGCTGATGTGGGTCGCGCCCGTAGCGATGGCGGTTTGCACGTCATCCAATGCCGTCTGAACAGTCTGGTTCGGCAGTGCGTACATCAAGTCGATATTGACTTTATCAAATAATTTCAAGGCGGTGTCGATGGCGGTTAAGGCTTCTTTGCCGTTGTGGACGCGCCCCAGCCTTGAGAGCATATCGTCGTTAAAACTCTGCACGCCAATAGAAAGCCGCGTGATACCCGCGTCTTTAAATCCTTGAAACTTCTCGATTTCAAATGTACCCGGATTGGCTTCCAACGTAATTTCCGCTTCCGGCTGCAAGCGCAACAGCGAACGCACGCCGCTCAACAAACGGTCAATCGATTCCGCCTGAAACAGGCTGGGCGTACCGCCGCCGAAAAATATCGTTTCCACCGGCCTGCCCCAAATATTGGGCAATTCAAGCTGCAAGTCGGTCAGCAGCGCGTCGATATAGGCGGCTTCGGGCAATCCGTTTTTTAAACTGTGGGAATTGAAGTCGCAATACGGGCATTTTTTGATGCACCACGGGATGTGGATGTAGAGCGACATGGGCGGCAGGGCGGTGAGCTGTCCGGGGCGTTGGAAAGTGATTTGGGTCATGGTGTGTTTTTTGGGATTGAGGTCGTCTGAAATTTTTTCAGACGACAGTTGCGGTATTATATAGTGGATTAATTTTAAATCAGGACAAGGCGACGAAGCCGCAGACAGTACAGATAGTACGGAACCGATTCACTTGGTACTTCAGCACCTTAGAGAATCGTTCTCCTTTGAGCTAAGGCGAGGCAAAACGCCGTACCGGTTTAAAGTTAATCCACTATAAGTTTCGTGTTAGATGGTTTTATTGGCCCGCTGCAAGGATACACCATATTGTTTCGATACTTTTTCAAAATCGGCTGTGTCTTGTTGCGGGATGATGATAAAGGTGTAGTAGTCGCTTCCCGTGTTTGCGCTATAAAGTACCGCCCCGGCGGCTTCAAATAAGGGATATACGGCCCTTGCCAGCTCATCGGGCAAATCTTCTTCAAGCTGCTGTTCGGTCCAATTCAGGACGACATTAAAACGTTCCGCCATTTCTGCGATGCAGTCAATAAAACCTTCCCCGTCTTTCCAATCAACGGAAAACAGATGTGCGTAGTCTTCGAGATTATTGTGTAGGATGAAGCCTTCGGTTAAGAGGTTTTTAAATACGGCGGTTTCGTTATTTTCTTCCTGCGTGTTATTTTCCCCATCTTCATCTTCCTCTATTAAGTCTTGATGGATATTTTCGATAATGATGCCAACGGTTTCCGGCCGGTCGCGGTAAATGACATCCAGCCAATGCCGGAAAAGTGTTTCATGATTTTTTAATGGGCGGAACATTGTGTAAATAAACAAACAGATAAAAAATAAAGGGAACATCAGCCACATCAATAAACGCCACAAAACGGCAATGACGGGCAGAAAAGGCTTTGAGAAAAACAACAAAGTTTTAGAAATAAACAGTAACAGGATTAATGATAAAGCTACTATAGACGACAATATCAAACGGATGGTTTTCATCAGCGGAATAAAGGGCAGCAAGAGCAGTTTCAAAAGTTGATGGCAGGCATGGGCCATAAATTCGGTTTTATTTCGGGACAAGGACAATCTCAGGTCGTCTGAAATTTTTTCAGACGACCTTTTGCCTTTATGCCGTTAAAGTCTTTTGCGAATCCAAGACGAGAGTTTGGGCGCGCCGAACAGTAGGAAAATCCCGATAAGGAATTGGGCGGTGCTGGCGAATATACCGGCTTGGTTTTGCGTGCCGAGATTCGCCCAAATGGATGTCTGCGTGTCGGTAGAGATAGATTGTGTAAAACGATAAATAGAGAACAAGTAAATCAGGTCGGGTATGGCTTGGGAAAGAGTGTATATGCCGATCAAAACAATACCGGTCATCATCCATGGCGCAGGGTGTTTGGGAGGCTCCTGTGCGGTTTGCAGATGTTGGGGCAGCAGGCGGTTGGCAATGGTGGCAGGGAAACACCATACAAGCAGCCATGCGGCCAAATAAAAGCCGTAGATGGATAGCGGCAACAGGAGTTGTGCGCTGGTATATTCGCTTCCAGACTGGGCAAATATGGTAACGATGCTGCTGAGCGTTTGTACGATACCGATTAAAACGATTAAACGGACGGCGACGATTAGGATTTGCTTGGGGGACATGTGTTTCTTTCGTGATGTGGTGGGTTTAGGTCGTCTGAAAAAGCGTTTCGGGTTTTCAGACGACCTATTATCGATTTATAAGGCTTCGATTTTTTCATCAATTCCCGTAACGCCTGCCCCCTGTGGCTTTCGGCGTTTTTGATTTCGGGGTCAAGCTCGGCAGCGGTGCAGTTGTGTTCGGGCAGGTAGAAATGCGGGTCGTAGCCGAAACCGTGGGTTCCTGCGGCTTCTGCCTGCCATTGGCCGCGCCAGATGCCTTCGGCGATGATAGTTTGCGGGTCGTTTTCATGGCGGACGAGGACGCAGGCATCATAACAGCTTTTGTTGGAGAGGTCGTCTGAAATTTTCAGACGACCTTTCAAGCATTGCCCCGTCAGAATTTGCCTGTAAACCCGACGGTAACCGCCCGTCCCGGTGCGGGGATGGGGACATTGGACATGGGGTCGAGATAATAGCGGTTGGTGAGGTTGCTGACACTGAAGTTCATGCTCAGGTTTTTGCCGAAGTTGTAGCGTCCGTAAGCGTCCAATACCAAGGTGGAACGCCAGTGGTAGGGTCTGCCCGATGCCTGCATAATCCGCGCCAAGCCCTGACGCGCCAGTTCGTCCTGTTGGCTGGTATCGACGGTGCTGTGGTAGATGCCGCGCATACCCAGTTCCAGCCTGTTGTTGAAGCGGCGGGTGCCGATATCGAGGTTGAGCGAGTATTTCGGCTGCATGGTTTGATAGAAACGGGTGGCACCGAAGCCACCGTCGATACATTCGGGGATGCGGTTGTTATAGACGTCGTAGTTGAAGGCGGTCGATTTGTCGCAGGTGCGCTGCTTTAAGCGGTAGTTTGCGCCGAACGAGGCAAACCATTTGCCGTTGTCGATACGGCTTTGCAGCTCGATGCCGCTGGTTTGTTTCTTGTCGTATTGGGTCAGGTTTTTGTTTTCGGTAATGTCGATGGCGTTTTTGATGGTGTTGTTGTAGTAGGTCAGGCGGATGTTGCCGTGCTTCAGCCGCTGCCAATAGGGGGCGAAATTGAAGGAGTAGCCTGCTTCCCAGTTGGTGCTGCGTTCGGGTTTGAGGTTGAATTCGGTATTGTAGGCTTCCAGTAGGTTGACGTTGGTGGTGGTCGCTTCGTAAATGCTGGGGAAGCGGGTCGCCTGCGCGAAGCGGGCGAACAGGCGGCTGTTGTCGGTCAAATCGTAGCTGACGGCGATGACGGGCGACCATGCGCTGGCTTTCAGGTGTTTGGGCATGGGCCATACTTCGTCTTCGTTGGCGGGTTTTTTATAGAGGCGGTGACCGCCGGTACTGCCCATCGTAGTCGCCCGCTCTTTTTTTTGCAGATAGGGTGTTTTAACATCATCTATTGCCGCATTGGTTAAATATTTGAAATAGCTGCCTTGCAATCCCTGCGGATTGTTTACTTTTTCGTTAAATTGCCCTTGCGCGAAAACCGGCCCTTGATATTTGCCGTCAATATAGGGAGTATAGACTTCTTTCTGCCGGTAAACGGCTTCGTCGTGGTTGAAGGACGGGTTATCTACCTGTGGATTGTCGCCGTTTGCGTTGGCATAGATGACTTCGCCGGTCTGCCTTTCTCCGTTAATCGAATATCCTTTATCGTTATAGTCATAACCGTATTTGTGGCGGAATTCGTTTATCAGACGATTTGACTCGTCAACATCTTCTATTCTCAGGATTTTCCGTACATCGTCCGCTTCTTCTTTATTTGCAATCAGTTCGTAATAGGGGATATAGCTGCCGAGGATATATCCGTCCGAGCTTTTCCCTCCTTGCAAATCGACGGAATAAAACGGATCTTTTCTCGCCCGCCTTGCTTTTGCCAAGGCATCGTCGTAAGCCCAGAATTTGTCGTAGCGTATGCCCGCCTGAATGTTCAGGCGGTCGGTTGCCTGCCAGTCGAAAGCGACTCCTGCGCCCCATTCGTGGCGGCGTCCCGCCCTCGGGCCGGCAACGGCTGTGGCGGCTGTGGCGGCACCGATGATGTCGAAGATATCTTTGTCGTTGTTGGTGATTCGGTTGGATTCGTCCAGTTTTTCATATTGGACATTGGCGGAGAGGGTCATGGCAAGCTTGTCGGTCAGGCGCATGCGGTTGCTGATGTCGGCGCCGGTACGGGTGGCGCGGGTGCGCTGTTCCACGCCTGATTTGACGCGGTATGCACCGGGTACAGGAGGCGGATCTTTCGGCTCTTCGGCAGGAACCAATCCTTCAGCAACCAGCTCGCGGCAGCCTATGCCTTCGCTGATGTGCCTGCCGATAAATTCGTTGGGAATTTTATTGTGGACAAAGCAGTTGGCCCACTTGTCGTATTCCTGATCGCCGTAGGTAACGGCCAAATCCGGCCCGCCGCTTTGATGGCGGGAGCCGGTGGTTTTTGTGCGCCAGATATTGGCCTGCAAGTCTATCCAGCGGCTGCCTTCGGGCTTCCATTCGTAGCCGATTTTATGGCTTTTGGCGTCAATGGTGGAGTTGAGCGTTTGCGCAGGTATGACCAGCGGCGGCCTGCCGGTGAAGTTGAACTCGTTGCTGAAGCCCAGCAGTATGGCGTTGTAAAAGGGGTTGTTTTCGCCGAAACGGACGCGGGTGCGCATATGGCCGAGGCTGATTTTCTGATTGTTGGGCAGATACCAGTTGGTTTTCAGCAACAGGCTTTTGCTCGCCACGTTGCTGTTGAACACTTCTTCGCCGGGACGGTAGAGCTTCGCCATGTTCGGTATCATGGTCGCCCCCGTATTGCCGAAATCCGCATTGTCCGGGTCGTATTCCGGATTGTTCAGATAGCCGCTCGCCCCGCGTTTGCCGCTGAAGTAATTGCCTTTTTTGCGGTCGCTGTAAGCAATCAGGCCGTCTGAAACATCGGTTTTAAACGCCGCCGAAACCATGCCCGAACGGTCGTCTTTGAAATTGCCGATTTTGCTGCTGCGGCTGCGCGGCGGGTTTTTCTCTTGGAAATCGAGTGCCTGATAAGGTTCCAACGTTCCGGCGACTGCGCCCGCCGCCCCATCTGCCGTCGGCCTGCCTGGAATGGTGCGGTAGTCCTCAACACCGAGGTATTGCAAATTGTCAACGCGGGGCTTTGCCGTATTGCCCGAAAAACTGCCTTTTATCTGAATACCCCATTTTTTCCCCTCTGGAACAATGTCTTCGGGTTCGATGGTTTGAATGGCGACCGAACCGCCTACTCCCGATTTGACACCTCGAGTCATCGACGGCCCTTTTTCTACCGCAATACTGCGGAACAGGGCGGGGTCGACATAGTTTCTGTCGGCAACGCCGTAATTGTTCATCCATACGTCGACGGTCTGTTCCGTTCCGTCAATGGTAACGGGGATACGGCCTTTTCCGGCAATGCCGCGTATGCTGGGTGTAATCGCGCTGCCCGCATTGCGCGTATTCATGTTGTACACGCCGTTAAGCCCTTTAAGGATGTCGCCGGCAGCATCTGGGCGGTAGCGTTCGAGGTATTCTTTGCCGAGGTAGGCGTTGGAGACGTTTTTGCTGTATTGCTGCGCTTCGCCTTTCTGGTCTTTGGTCAGGCGTTTGCCGCGGACTTCGATAGTGTCGAGGACGGCGGTGTCGGGTGCGGCTGCATCTGCTGCCCACAGGTGCGGGCTACACCACAAAATACCCAGACAGGCGGCGACGGTGTTGAAGGGGTAGTTTCTCATGTGATGACTCCTGGGTATTGTCTTTACAACTAACAGGCTGTCCGTCGGAGGCGGACAGTAATCAATACTTCAAGGAGTGGTTTGTAGAATGTGTTTTATGTTTTTATGATGGGGATTTTTGAGTAAGGATATTTGCTGTTTTTTGGATATTATAGGTTTTTGAAAAAATTTTATAAGTTTTGTTCCTTTGGTGGTGCGTTTTACGGATAAACGGGATGGAAAACGTCGTCTGAAAACGGCGTGGCGGGTTTTCAGACGACGTTTTTGTTGTTCAGAGGGCTTCGATTTTTTTCAACAATTCCCGCAAAGCCTGCCTCCTGTGGCTTTCGGCGTTTTTGATTTCGGGGTCAAGCTCGGCGGCGGTACAGTTGTGTTCGGGTAGGAAGAAATGCGGGTCGTAGCCGAAACCGTGGGTTCCTGCGGCTTCTGCCTGCCATTGGCCGCGCCAGATGCCTTCGGCGATGATAGGCTGCGGGTCGTTTTCGTGGCGGACGAGGACGAGGACGCAGACGTAGTAGCAGCTTTTGTCGGCTTGGTAGGCGAGTTCGTCTGAAAGGCGCTTGTTGTTGGCGGCATCGGATTTGGGATTTGTTCCGGCATAGCGGGCGGAAAGGACGCCGGGTGCGCCGTTTAACGCGGCGGCGCAGATGCCGGAGTCGTCGGCGAGCGCGGGCAGACCGCTGTGTTTGGCGGCGTGGCGGGCTTTGGCGAGCGCGTTTTCGACGAAGGTATGGTACGGCTCGGGGCATTCTGGCGTATCGAACTGGGATTGCGGCAGGACTTCGATGTTCAAATCGGCGAAAAGGCGTGAAAATTCTTTGAGTTTGCCTGCGTTGCCGCTGGCGAGGACGATTTTTTCGAACATGGGTTTTCCTTAATGGGATTCGGTTTGTTGCGAGCGCATGATTTGGGCTCGGGCTTTATGGCGGATATAAAGGGCGAGGCTGCCGATTTGGGCGAAGACAGCGCCGAATGCGAACAGGAAGGCGGCAACGGCGAATTGTTTGCTTTGGATGGAAAGCAGGTAGCCGCCGAGCATGATGAGTCCGATGAAGATTAGGGTGAAAAGGGCGGTCAGCAGGAGGTAGGTTTTTTGTCGGTTCATGATTGGGGACGTTTTTGATAAAGGGCGGATGCGTGGTTTAGGTTGTCCGTTTGTTGGTAGATAGGGATGGCGTTGGTTTGGGAATGGGGGAAGGGTTTGTGGGTTGATGAGGTCGTCTGAAAACTGGGAAATCGGGTTTCAGACGACCTTTTGCGTTTATACGAGCTGTTCGCCCCAGTGTAATTTTTGGCGCAGGGTTCGGAAGTATTGGTAGTCGGTGGGGTGGAGGATGCGCAGGGGGTTGTGGTAGCGGCGGATGATGATGCGGTCGAGGTTTTGTACGTCGATAAAGGATTGTCCGTCGAAATGGACGCGGGCATCACCGCTTTGGGTAACGAGGATTTCGATTTCGGAGGTATCGGGGATGGCGATGGGGCGGTTGGTCATGGATTGGGGGCAGATGGGCACGAGGGTGAAGGCGTGCAAGCCTGCCTGCATGATGGGGCCGCCGGCGGCAAGGGAGTAGGCGGTGGAGCCGGTGGGGGTGGAGACGATGAGGCCGTCGGAGCGTTGGGTATAGACGAATTCTTGGTTGATGAAGACTTCGAACTCTATCATTTGTCCTGCGCCGCCGCGCGAGAGGACGGCGTCGTTGAGGGCGAGGGCGCGGTGGATGGTTTCGCCGTCGCGGACGAGGGTGGCTTCGATGAGGATGCGCTCTTCGGGCAGGTATTTGCCTTCGAGGACGGGCAGCAGCTCTTCGGTCATGTTTTCGCGGGGGATTTGGGTGAGAAAGCCTAAATGCCCTTGGTTGATACCGATAACGGGTACGGCGCGGGGGGCGATTTCGCGGGCGACGGAGAGGAATGTGCCGTCGCCGCCGAGGACGATGACGAGGTCGCAGTGTTTGCCCAAGTCGGATTTGCTGACGATGTGGCAGCCGACGGTATCTTGAACATAGATGCAGCGTTCTTCTATGCCGATTTCGTCCAGATAGACGGTGAGGCCGTGTCCCTGCAGGAAGTGGATGAGGGTGTGGGCGGTGTTTTGGATTTCGGGGGTATTGGGGCGGGTTACGATACCGATGTTGTGAAACGGGCTGTTCATAGGCATGGGGTCGTCTGAAAATTAGTCTATCCAGATGTCGCGTTCAAGCCGGTCGAGGCGTTCGTTGAGGCGGGCGACGTCATCGCGTAGTTTGTCCACTTCTTCCATCCAGGCGGACAGGGTGGCGGCGTCGATAACGGGGGATTCGGGTTCGCGGGAAAAGTCGCTGATTTGCTCGGCTATGCTTTGTCCGATTTTTTTGACGGTTTGCCCGATGTTTGCGGCGCGTTCGCTGATGCTGCCTGCGAGTGAGTCGCCGAAGATGCGGGCGAGGTCGTCTGAAGCGTAGTAGCGCAGGCTGCCGAGTATGGGCAGGACGGTCATGCCGAGCATGAGGTCGCCTTCGAGGCTGATGTCGCCGACGCCGGGTTCTTGTCCGGTCAGGATTTTGCGGATGGCGCTTTGGTGGAAGGTGATGAGGGTGTCGGCGGGTTGGTCGGCGGTTTCGAGGAAGCCGTCGTGATTGATGTGTCCGGTCAGTCCGAATCCGGCGAGGTTGAGGCTCAGGGTTTTGCCTGACAGGCGGGACAGGTCTTGTTGATGTTCCGGATTTTGCTGTATCAGGTGGTTGATAACGGGAAATAGGGCGGACATAGGGTGTTCTCGATACTTTCGGGCTTGGGGTTGTTAAGTAAGACTGTGTTTTTTGGTTTTGGTTTTGCCGCTGCCGAAAGGTCGTCTGAAACGGTTGCGGAGCGCCAATTTTACAGGCTTAATCCGTCGGCGGAAACGGTATTTACAATTTTGCCGCCGCCGGTGCCGTCGGGCGCGAAATCGGGCGGCGGGAGACCGAGTTTGGCAGCTTCTACGGTGTAGAAATCGCGGCGGGTCGGGTGGCGCGGTTCGACGATGTTGCGGATGCGTCTGCCGTTTGGATGGAAGGTCGTCTGAAACAGTGTTTCGACGGCGATGTCGCGGTGGACGATATTGACGGGCCGGTTGCCGCCCGGGATGTTTTGCTTTTGAACAAGGCGGCTGACGGGATGGCGTTCGGCGCAATAAAGCCCCCCCAGCCGCAGGATATCGATATTCGGCACGCCACTGTCGAGCAGGTATTGTTCGGCAGCAAGGATTTGGCGGGCGGACTCGGTTTGCGGATCGGGTGCGGAAGTTTCGTCGCATTCGCGCGCTTTATCGCCGTAAACACTGGTGCTGCTCGTGAAAATCAGGTGTTGCACGTTACACGTCCGGGCAAGTTCTGCCCATTGTTTGACGGTATCGGCGTAATGCGTCAGCGAGGATGGCGGCAATAGGCAGAACCAAACGGGTTTGTCGGCGTGGTGCCGCCAAAAGCTTGTATCGCGGGCAAGGTTCGCGCTTTGAAATACGCTGTCTTGATTGAAGTCGAGGGTGTCGAGGTGTATGGGCAGATTAATATCATCCGAAGTCAGGCTGCGCTTGACGGCGGCGACGCGGCTGCCGTTTTCGTAGAGTTTCTGCGCCAAAGGGCGGCCGAGATAGCCTAGGCCCAAGATAGATGCGTCGGGGGAGGCGGAAGGAGGGGTATGTATCATGTTTATAGATGAATGCCGTCTGGAAATAGGCTCAGACGGCATGGAAATTATGACTGCGCACCGCCTATTTTCTGGTCGTATTCCTCGCGGTGTTCCGGCAAGAGGTAGGGACGCAGGAGGCTTAAGGTACGACGGATGCCGCGTGCTTTGGAGTCTTCGGTCAGTTTGGTACGTCCGCGTAGGGAGCTGTCGAAGTCGAACCAGTATTTCGTGACCATCCACATATTGACGGCGAGGTCGTTCATGGCGGTTTGGTCGGCTTGGATGATGTGCAGGCCGTTGAGCTGGGTGAGCAGGTTGACCAAGAGCGGGGAGACTTTGGCTTGGGTGAAGGTATTGTGTTCGCCCAATAGTTCGGCACTGCGCGCAAGCAGGGTGTTCACGTCGCTGAACAGGAAGCGGTATTCCCACATAACATCGTAAATGCCTGCCATATAGTTGATAGAGTCTTCCACATCGGACGGCAACACGGCTTCATTCAGGTATGCCAGCAGCGCTTCGCTGTAACGTTTGAACAGTTGGACGATGATTTCGTCTTTGTTGCGGAAGTGGTAATAAAGATTGCCCGGACTGATGCCCAAATGCGCCGCGATATGGTTGGTAGTGATGTTGCGCTCACCTTCCTCGTTGAAGAGCGTCAGGCTGGCGTCGATGATGCGGGTGTAAGTATTGGTTTTTGCAATGCGGGTCACGGGCATACTCCTTGGATTTACAGGCTGAACGAAGCGGGCAGCCAATTGGGTTCGGCGTGTAATTCTACCTGAAATCGAGTAAATACTGTATCGCAGACATGTTGCGCCAATTTCAGGACGTCGTCTGAAGAAGCATTGTTTTTATTCACTAAAACCAAAGCCTGCCTGTCGTGTACCGCTGCGCCGCCGATTTGGAAGCCTTTCAGACGGCATTGGTCGATCAGCCAGCCGGCGGCAAGTTTGACCGAACCGTCGGGCTGCGGATAGCGCGGCATATCGGGATGCTGCTGCAACAGGAAAGCGGCTTTTTCTGCACTGACGACGGGATTTTTAAAGAAACTACCGACATTACCAAGTACGTTAGGATTAGGTAGTTTACTGTTGCGGATTGAACACACTGCATCGGAAACGTCTTTCGCCGTCGGCGCCCTGCCAGCGCTCAGTTCGGCAACAGCGGCTGCCAAATCGCCGTAACCCAAATTCGGCTCGAAACGCTCTTTCAGGGCGAATACGACCGAAACAATCACATAACGCCCTTTGCCTTCCTGCTTGAACAGGCTTTCGCGGTAGGCGAAGCGGCAATCGGCATTGGCAAGCTCGACAAAGGTTTCCGTATCCAAATCGAAGCAGCGTACGCTGTGAATCACGTCTTTCGCTTCCACTCCGTATGCACCGATGTTCTGCACGGGCGACGCGCCGACCGTACCCGGAATCAGGCTCAGGTTTTCCAAACCGTTCAAGCCCAGCGCGACGGTGTGCAGGACAAAATCGTGCCAAATTTCGCCTGCCTGCGCTTCGATGTAAACGAGGTCGTCTGAACGCGCAATCTCGCGTATGCCTTTGTTTTCCATATGTACGATTAGTCCGGCGTAATCCTGCATCAAGAGGATGTTGCTGCCGCCGCCGAGCCATAAAACGGTATCGCGGTCGAACTCGGGCAGTCGGACGATGTTGCGCAACTCGTCGGCGTGTTCGAGCGCGATAAAGGCTTGGGCTTGGGCGCGAAGGCCGAAGGTGTTGTAGGGGGTGAGGTCGGTTTGGTATTGGATGGGTTGCATGGGTTTAAACTTTAAAATAGGTATTGTCAGTGGCGGGCTTCAGCCCATTGTTTCGATATTTTAATCGGCGGAGTTTTCAGACGACCTTATGCGATCTGACCATCTCCCTGCTGCACAATTCCAGGCACCACACCAAGGCGACGGCGGCGATGGTGAGCGAGGCAATCAATGCCGTCCAGAAGCCGTAAATGCCCATATCGAAACGGTAGGCGAGCAGATAGCCCGGCAGCAGGCCGCAGCCCCAGAAGGCGGCGGCGTGGATGAACATCGGCACCTTGGTGACTTTATAACCGCGCAGGGCGTAGGACGCGATGCATTGGGTGAAGTCTGCCGGTTGGAATAAGCCGGCGAACAGCAGGACGGTGGCGGCGATGCTTAAAACCGCCGGATCCTTGTTGTACATGCTTGCCAGCGGGGAACGGAATAATACCAAGGAAAGCACGGTAATCACGGCGAGCGCCCAGCCCGACACCAGCGATACGCCCGAAATATAACGCGCCCGCGAAAATTCGCGCCGCCCCAGAGAAAAACCGATGCGCACCGTCCCCGCCGAGCCGACGCTTTGCGGAATCATATAGAGAATCCCCGACAAACTGATGCCGACCTGCTGCGCCGCCACATAAGCCTCGCCGAAAGGCGCAATCAAAAATACGATAAACGAAAACGCGCTGGCTTCCAAAAAATAAGACAGCCCGATGGGCGCACCGATTTTCCAAATCTGTTTGAACACCGCCCAATCCGGTTTGCCGAATTTTGCCGTCAGTCCGAATGGGCGGAAGAATTTTTCCTTAGCGATATAAATCCACAACGCCAGCGCGCTGAACCAGAACACCGCCATCGTTGCCAACCCGCAGCCCGCGCCGCCCAAAGCGGGCATACCGAATTTGCCGTAAACAAAAATATAGTTCAGCGGCACGTTCAACACAAACGCCGCGAAGCTGACTAACATAATCAGGCGCGGGCGGTTCAGGCTGGAAGCGTAGGCGTGTAAGGCGCGGTGCACCATTGCCGCCGGCATCGCCAGACTGGTGAACAACATATACTGCGCCATCGTGCCTTCCACATAATCGCTCAAGGTCAGCCAGTTGCGGAACGGCGTAATCGCCGCCCACATCAATACCATGCCGAAAATCCCCAAAAACAGCCCGAACCAAATCCCCTGCCGCCCCGTTTCGCCTACTTCGTCGGTTTTACCCGCGCCGTAAAGCTGGGCAATCAGCGGGTTCAGCGCCGCCATAATGCCTATAAAGGTAATATACACCGTGGCAAACGCGCTGCTGCCCAACGCCACCGCCGCCAAGTCCTCCGTACTCGCATCGCCCGCCATCACGGTATCGACGAAACCGATGCCCACCTGCGCGACCTGCGCCAACAACATGGGTAGGGCAAGGGTGGTCAGCAGGCGGACTTCTTTCAGGAAGACGGGAAAGGAAAAGCGGTTGAGGTCGAGCAGCATAAGTGTTTGTAGGACTTTAAAAAAAGCGGAAATATAGTGGATTAACTTTAAACCAGTACGGC
>NZ_KV821553.1:0-5370 GCF_001815675.1 Neisseria sp. HMSC065D04 | reverse complement strand
CTTGTCCTGATTTAAAGTTAATCCACTATAAAAGAAACAGGTCGTCTGAAAAAAGACGGCCTGTTCCGTATGGGCATGGGATGCGACATTATAGTGGAAACGGAGGTCGATTGACAGCGTGCTCAGGCAGCTTTTCAGACGACCTCCTACGCATCAAAGCAAAGGCTGCTGCCGCACGATGGCGCGGATGACGGCGCGGTTTGGATGCAGGGCGGTGCGCAGGCGTTGGGACAGGGGCTGGGGCAGGCCGAGGATGTCGGCGGTAATGGCGGCGGCGCAGACGGGGGCGGTGGCGAGTCCGCGGGTGCCGTGTGCGGTGTTGATGTAGGCGTTCGGCAGGTAGGGACAGGGGATGTTGTCGAGGCGGTAGTTTTTGTCCAACGCGAGTTTGGCGTAGGCGGTCTGCATGGCGGCGATGTCACCGAGTGCGCCGACGACGGGCAGGTGGTCAGGGCTGTCGCAGCGCAGGGCGGCGTGTCCTTGTGGTTGTTCAAAGGGGTCGTCTGAAACCGAGCGAAGCGGGTTTTGTTCAAACAATGATTGCGCCAATGGCGGGTTGAGTTGTTGCAGGGCGGCGCGGTTGGCGGTTTCTTCGTGCGGGTGCCAAGCGTCGTCGTTGCTGTTGAGGACGAAGGTTGCGCCGTAGCAGTGTTGCCCCTGCCAGCTCGGACTGATGTAGCTTTCGCCGGATAGGGCGCAGCGCAGGCGTTCGGAAAAACCGCTCGCCGCCGCTACGCCGGTTTGTCCGCGGATTTGGCGGAAAGGCAGGGCGGAGACGTTGGCGTCGGCGGCGTTCGGGCTGTGTGCGCCCATGCAGTAAATGATGTGGCTTGCGCTGAAGCTGCCGCGCGGCGTGTGCGCCGTCCAGTTTGCGCCGTCGTATTCGGCGGAGGATAAGGGCGTGTCTTCGTGCAATGCAATCAGTGGATGAGCCAGCAAGGTGCGGACGACGGCGGGCGGGTTCAGCCATACGCCCTGCGGCCAATAGAGGCCGTCTGAAAAGACGTCTATGCCTGCGATTTGCGCGGCTTCGTCGGCGGACACGCTACGGTAAAGGTGGGCGTGATGTTGTTGCAAACCCAATGCCTGATTGCGCTTGCGTTCGGCTTCGTCGAAATTGAGGTGCAGCACGCCTTCGCCGCCCCATGCGTCGGAATCGGGCAACAGGTCTTGCAGTAGGCGGCGGGTGTAGCCGTAGCCGGCCAGTAGCAGTTCGGTCTGCTCGGTGTCGTGCGGCGAGATTTTGGCGTAGAGCAGCCCTTGGCGGTTGCCGCTGCCGCCTTGCGCCGCTTTGCCCGCTTCCAAAACGGTAACGCGCACGCCGTGTTCCGCCAGCTTGCGCGCGGTTGCGGCGCCGGCAATGCCCGCGCCGATAACCAGCGCGTGTTCGGGCGGAGTGGTGGCTTGAGGTCGTCTGAACCAAGGTTTGACAGGCTTGGGGGCGGCTTGCGGTACGGCTTCGGTCTGCCATTCGATACGGTCGAAATGTTCGTGCAGGCTGTCGGCGCAGTGTGGCGGGACAAGCCAGAGATGTACGTCGGGCAACAGGTTTTCCAGAAAGTTGACGCTGTTGAACTGAAGGCATTTCACGGCTTGGTCGAGGCGGGTTTTCAGACGACTTTCCAACTCGGTCGGGGCATCGGACAAAGGAAAATCGGGAATGCGGTTTTCGGTCAGGCAGGCAATCAGATGCAGCGGCGCGGGATGAGTTTCGATAACGCGGGCAAGTTCGGCGGGGGCGGGCGGGGTGTTCCAAGCGAGGATGGGCATAGCGGGGTCGTCTGAAAAAGAGGTTGATTACTGAAGCGCCGTCTGTCGGCTTGCCTTAATGCTTTTCCCCCTGTTCTTTAACCGGCTCTTTGGTCTGAACCGGCGTAACCGGGAAAAACAAGATCAGCGGGTTGGCCTTAATCTGCTGCCAGAAGCTTTTGCACAAATTGCCGACGCTGCCGATTTTCGTGCCGCGCGAGCGCAGGGCGACGAAGAGGGCGAGGGTGAAGCTGACGATGAGGTTGACCAGACCGATGGCGAGGACGCTGCAAATGCCGAGCAGGAATGTGCCAAAGCCAATGTTGCCGCTGACGGCGGCGTAGCCGAGGTTGGCAGAGGAGAAGGCGACATGGCGGATGTCCAGCGGCAGGCCGAGGAGGTGTCCGAAGTAGCCGGTCATGCCCAAGAGCATCCCGAAGATGAAGTTGCCGACCAGCGAGCCGTAGTGTTTGTGGATGTAGGCGGCGAGGATGCGGCGGGGTTTGGGGCGCATGATTTTGCGCAACAAGGGGTTGAAGGGCAGGCGTTGACGCAGGTTGAGGTAGTCGGCGCGGTTGTCGAAGAAGCCCGCGATGATGCCGGAACAGAACAGCCACAAGCCTGCAATGGCGGCATACCATAGGGTCGGGTGGCCGATGATGTCTATGGATTTGAACTGGTAGGCGGTGGTGTGGGCATCGAGTATGGGCTGTTGGTGCAGATGGGTATAGCCGAACGATATGGCACACGCCAAAAGGATAGCGATGGAAACGTTGCCGAAGACGGCGACGCTTTGGGAGCGGCATACGTCGATAAGGAGCTTGGCGAGCTTGTTGTCCACCGCTTTGCCGCCTTCGTTGAGATCGACCTGTTCGGCGAAGCTGGCGGCGGTCATGGCGGGCTGTTTGGTGGCGACGGTGCAGTGCAGCATATGGATGAGCATGAAGCCTATGCCGTAGTTGAGCCCTGACAGCAAGGAGGTAACGAAGGGGCTGAAGCCGAGTGTGCCGATGTGGATTTTGTGCAATGCCATCAGGGCGATGATGACGCCGCCACCCGCCGCGGAGTAGAACATTTTGAAATATTCTTTGCGGTTGCGGGTGATGTAATGCTCGCCGTGGTGGCTTTTGTTTTCGGTAATGCTGCGGGCGAGCATGCGTATGCTGCTGCGGCGCAGGTGGCGGGTACTGTACTGCTCGACCGCAGCGTAGATGAGGGAGTTCATCAGGGTGATGGTCAGGCGGTTGCGGTTGCCGGCATCGGTTTGGATGTCGGTGAGCAGTTTCAGGCGATCTACGGTCTGCTGGAGCCGTTCGAGCAGGTGGGCGACTTTGACGGACGAGCCTGAACCTGCACCCGTCCCTTTTCGGCGCAGATAGTCGATCTGGCTGCAACATTGGTCGAACATGACTTCGAGGTGGGCGGTGTCGTAAGGAGTGGTGTCGTTGCGGTAGTGTTCGACCAGTTTGGCGGTTTCGCGCTGGAGGGCGACGAAGGGCGAATCGGCTTCGAGCAGGCGCGGGGCGATGCGGATGAGGTCGGGTTCGATGGCTTCGGAGGCAATCCAAATGGCCAGCATTTCGATGGCGCGCAGACGGGCGTCAACCAACTGGCGGCAGGCGTTTTGCAGCAAGGCGGGATCGGCGCTGGTGCGGATCAGGTCGTACAGGCTCAACCATTGGCGGATGCTGAGGGTTTGCAGCCATTTGTCGTCGTTTTCGGAGTGGAAAAGGTAGAGGAACACTTCGCGCAGGTTGGCAAAGTCTTTGTAGGACGGGCTGAAGCGTTCGTAGATGCGTATGCCCATCTCGCGGGTAAAGCTGTGGCGCGAGAAGATGCCGAGTTTGATCAGCGCGGGATAGATGTGGACTTGAGAAAGCCAGTGGTAGAAGCGGCTGCTGAAATTTTTTGCGAGTTCTTCGTCTTGTTTGAGCGTGGCGATAATCAGGTCGAAACGTTCTGCCGCCTGTTTTTTGCCGCCGCGCCGCAAAAATTTGATTAAGGCATTCAGAATAAGGACGAAATCGGTGTCGGTCAGACTCTTCGACAGAAGAGGATGTAGATTTTGGTGAGTAATTTTTTCCATTGCGGTATTTTTACACAAAACGGCGGGTTTGATAAGTTCGGGTAATTTATGCAATCCGCGGTAAGTACCGTCGATATTATGAAGCCGTGCCTGATGGTTTATACCATCTTTGTTTTTTAAGGTCGTCTGAAAACCGTTTTCAGACGACCTCTTGTTTATTTCAGCATCTCTTCGGGAATGTTGCAGACGGGAATCGGATTGACTTTGTGTTGCATGGCTTTGTGCAGGCGGGTGTAGATTTCCAAGACTTCGCGCTGCCTGCCTTCAAAATCTTCGGGACGGTGCGTGCCGTAAATGCTCATCGCCCATTCGAGTTCGGGATAGCTTGCGCCCATCTGTTCTTCGTCCGTACGCTCGGTATCCCAAAGCCCGTCGGTCGGCACGGCTTTTTGGATGGACTCGGCGATGTCCAGTTCGGCGGCAATTTGATAAATCTGCGTTTTGGTCAAGTCTGCAATCGGGCTGATGTCCACGCCGCCGTCGCCGTATTTGGTGAAAAAGCCCACGCCGAAATCTTCGATTTTGTTGCCCGTACCGGTAACCAGCAAACCGTTTAGCTGACCGTAATAATAAAGCGTCAACATCCGCAGGCGGCTGCGGGCGTTGGCAAGCGCAAGCTGTTTGGCGGGGAACTCGGTTTCATCGACCTCGACATCGGCGGCAAAGGTATCGAAAGTCGGCGTCAAATCCACGCGCATCCCGCTGACGTTGGGAAACGCCTGTTCCAACCGGCGGATGTGTTCCTGCGCGCGGCTGACTTGGTCGGCTTTTTGGCGGATGGGCATTTCAAGCAGCAGAACCTTCAGTCCCGTCCGTGCCGCGATGGCGGAAACGACTGCGGAATCGATACCGCCGGAAACGCCGACGACAAACCCCTTGGCGTGTGCGGCGGCGGCATAGTTTTTCAGCCAGTCGGCAATATGGCGGATAACGGCTTGCGTCTGCATGGTCAGGCTCCTGATTTGAAAGGGGGAATCATACCCGATTTTGAGAGGCTGCGGCATATGGACGGGTCGTCTGAAAACACAGGTTTGGCATTGCGAAACCGATTGCCGTGTTTGCGATATTGTCGGTTTGAGTTTTTCAGACGACCTGTGTCATGAGCGGTTGGCTCCCGTGTTTTAATGAGATTTTTTGTTTGACTTGTCTTTATATCGATAGATTTGCAGATTGGTTGACCTGCCGCCCTTGAAAGAATTGATTTCATAAGTAATGCCATCGTATACGGCGCGCGTGTACTGATCAGCTCTTCATTCAGCGGCTGTTTCTGTTTAAAGGCTTCGATGTTTTGGATATGTTTGTCCAACAGGTTTTTAAACAGGTTGTCCGGTTTGTTTTTATGGTCGATGGTGGAAATGATTAAGTCGGGGATGGTGGTGTCTTTCAAGATAAGTCCATCGTTTCCAATCACAGCATCCACACCGTCTACCTTGTTATTGACATGATATATGTTGACACTATATGGACATCCCAACTTGACAAAGTCTTTTAAAACTATAGATACAGAAAAAAGATTGGCAAGGTAGTCAGCGGCG
>NZ_KV821552.1:48984-66721 GCF_001815675.1 Neisseria sp. HMSC065D04 | reverse complement strand
TGATTTTAATTGACTATAAATTTAATCCACTATAAAGATAGGGAAAAAGGTCGTCTGAAACCCAAATTTGAGGTTTCAGACGACCTTTTTTACTGCATTGCGTTCAACTTTAAATGTTGTGTCAACCGATTCAAACCAAGCCCAGCTTTTTCAGCAGCGCGACGCTGCCTGCGTCCACAAGCCTGAAGGTTTCGTCAAAGTCGCCGGTGTACCACGGGTCGGGGACGTGGCGGTAGCCGCTTTCGGGGATGAGGTCGGTGAGTTTGAAGATTTTGTCGGGGTGTTTGCCGAACATTTTTTCCAGTTCAGCAAGGTTGTTGTCGTCCATGGCGATGATGAAGTCGAATTCATCAAAATCTTCGGAACGCACTTTGCTGCTGGTAAAACCTTGATGGTCGATGCCGTGGGCGGCGAGGGTTTTGCGCGTGCCTTGGTGCATGTTTTCGCCGTCGTGCCAGCCGGATGTGCCTGCGCTGTCGGTGCGGATGCGGTGGGATACGCCTGCTTCGCGGGCGCGGTGGCGCAGGACGTATTCCGCCATGGGGGAGCGGCAAATGTTGCCGAGGCAGACGAAGAGTACGGAATGGTTTTTCATAGGCGGTTTAGGCGTGTTCGGAGAAGAATGGGTTGTGTCCGTCCAGGGACAGGGACTGCGCGTAGGTCGGCAGGTCGGCATTTTCCGGCAAAACGTCGTGCAGGATGCGGATATGCTCGACGCGGCATTCCGCCATCAGGTCGAGGAAGTTGTGTTGGATGACGGCGATGTTGTCGGAAGATGAAAGGTTCCACACGAACACTTGCGGGACGACTTCAAACGCGCTGTCGGTCGCGTTGAAACCGAACAGAATCTGCCCGCCCGCCCTTGCGGCAATGACGACGCCGACGCGCGGACTCTGCATACGGATGGCGCGGATGGCGTTGGTGGCGAACACGTCCATCGCCATGCGCTGACGGGTGTGGCTGCCGTCGGTCAGGGCTTGGAGCGGGGTGTTCGGAGACAGCGGATTGGTGAAGAGGGTAACGCCGGCGGCGGCAAGGCTTTCCTGCCAAACCTGCATCAGCGGCAGGCCTGCCTGTTGCAGGTTGACACCCAAGGCGGTTTGCAGGTTTTTGTCGCCGTAGCCCAAGGCGTACACGACGTGGACAGACTGTCCTTCGGGGCAGATCAGCGGTTTGTCTTCAAAGGTTTGCAGGAACGCAGCGGCGGATTCGCTGTTTTGTTTCGCGTTCCACCACTGTTCGGGCGTGATGCCGCTTAGGTCGTCTGAATGGGCGAGGAAGGGCAGCCATTGGGTGTTTTGCGTTAAGGCGCGCAAGTGGGGATAGTTGGACAGGCAGGCGGTCAGTGCTTCGGTAGGCAGCGTCAGGGGCAGCGTGCGCTCTTGTTTGCAGCCGACGACGATGACGACGGGCAGGGCAAACCATTGGGCTTCGTCGTCGTTTTCGGCGGACAACACTTGGTTGATGCTTTGCATCAGCGCGTTGTAGGTCTCTACATCGGGTGCCATGGTCATGGCGACAGACAAGTTGACGTAGTAGTTTTGATGGAGCTGGCTGCGGATTTCGGTTTGCAACTGTCCCACAGCAATCTTGCGAGTTGCAGCGGTCGTGCCGTGTGCGAGCAGGGAGGCGTTTATCAGTAAATGGTTTTTAACCGGAGTCTGCGGATAAGGGCGTGTGTCGGGTAGGATGAAGGTGTTCATATGGATATAAATCGGTGGTTGTCCGGACAGCTCGGATTATAACAATATCAGGATACGGATTGGGAAAAGGTCGTCTGAAAACGACGCTTCGGCAGCGTTCAAACAAATATCGCAAGCTGCCTCAAACCATTTTGACGTTTTCAGACGACCCTTTTTCTAATCTTTTTTGTTTTCTTCTTTTGCCCAGTGTTCCCTTACTCGCGCTTTACCGTCCGCGTCCAAACGGCGGTAAAGGTTGATGACTTCGTCGGCGGAGGTGGTGTTTTCCGGCTGCGCCGCGCCGAACAGAGAGCGCACATAATCATCCGCCGGATGGTTTTGAATATCCTGCGGCGTATCGACCTGCACCAGCCTGCCTTGGTGCATCACGCCGATGCGGCAGGCGAGCTTGGCGGCTTCGCTCATGTCGTGGGTAACGAAAACGATGGTGGTGCCGAGTTTTTTGTGTATCAGGGAAACCGTTTCCTGAAGGGAAGCGCGGGCGAGCGGGTCGAGGGCGGAAAAGGGTTCGTCCATCAACAAGATGTCGGGTTTGGCGGCGATGGCGCGCAGGATGCCGATGCGTTGCTGTTCGCCGCCGGAGAGTTCGTGCGGATAGCGGTTTAGGTAGGTTTCGGGCGGCATGCCGACCAGCTCGAGCAGTTCGTTCACGCGCGATGTGCGTTTCGGTTTGTCCCAGCCCAAAATGTCGGGCATCAGTTCGATATTCTGCCGCACGGTCATAGTGGGGAACAGGGCGATTTGTTGCAGCACATAGCCGATGCGGTGGCGCAGCCCGCGGATGTCGTAATCTTTGATACGCCTGCCGTTGAAATAAACATCGCCGTCGGTCGGCTCGGTCAGCGCGTTAATCATACGCAGCGTAGTGGATTTGCCACTGCCCGAACCGCCCACCAACACGAAAAACTCGCCTTGATAAATGGTCAGATTCAGTTCGTTCACGGCGGTGTGGTTGTCGTAGCGTTTGCTGACGTTTTTGAATTCGATTAAGGGAGTATGTTCAGGCTGCATCATAAATATCCTTTGCAACTTCGACAAAACGGCGCGGCTCGCGTTCCAAAAACTTTGGCAGGTCGTCTGAAACGGCGGCGGATTAGGCATTCATATTCAATAACTGATGACAATCATCGTACTGCCGTCTTTGTTGTGGTAATACGCGCCCGCATTGCCCCAGGCAAATTGACGGCATTTGCCGGATGACGATGCTTTAATGGAACAAGGGGAATCGCCCAGCTGTTTATCCAGCCATCGATCAAACTGTTTTCTGCGTTGCAATTCGCGCTCCTCCGACCATGCTGCCCAGCTATTGTCCTCGCCTATCGGGCAGAAGAATATGGATAAGCGCTCCAGCCGCTGCTGCTCGAATCGAGCGGTAAGGGTGTATTGTTCGGACTGTTTGGTAAATGACAAACTGAAAAATGTTATTCCCGCTTGCAGATGATTCGGGCTGGATTTTGGGAAGCATGCAATCCAGTCATCAAGCGTGGTGCGTGCGCCAATAATGTTGCCGTCCGGCAGGATGATGCTGCCGTTTTCAGGGTTTATCTTCATCGGTTTGAATTTCCAAATATAGTTTTCAGACGACCTGAAACCATGTCCGTTTTATAACGCCTTTAAGCCGCAAGATTTTTCATTTCACCAACAACCGTCCTTGTCTCGCCAAATTCAAAGTCGCCAGCAACAGCAGCATCACCAAGCCGGAGCCTGTGGTGGCGAGGAAATAGCCTAAAAACAGTAAACGCTGTTCGGCAATCAAATGGAAACCGCAGCCCGTCATTGCCGCCAAACCGAACGAGAAACCCCAAAAGCTGGGGCTGAATCCTTGCTCCAGCATCCAAGGCAGAAGGCGCAGCAGCAACAGGAATTGCAGGCAGCCGTAGCCGATTAGAAGCAGCGAGAAGGTATCGATGTGTCCGCCTGATGCAGCAAAATAGGCGCCGCAGCCGACAAAAGCGGGCGCAAGCTGAATGCCGACAATACCGCGCACAGGGGCGTTGACGGGTGTGCCGGTGCGCAAACGGCTCAATATGGCGGCTTCCAAGCTAAGCCATGAAAACAGTCCCGCGCCCAAAAACAGCCAAGCGTAATCGGGCAAACCCAATGCCGCCATTGCGGTCGCGCTGACAAAATTGGTGGCAACGGTGGGCAGGTAAACAATCGGCGTGGTGGCATCAAGGGTATGGACGCCGCGCCACAAGCCGCCTGCGCGGTACATGGCAAATGCCAACTGCCCCGCCGTTCCCAGCAAAATCAACCCTTTTGCCGGTAGCGTTTGGTAGGGTAAGGCTGCCAAACCTGCCAGCATCGTGGTAATCGGAATCGCGCTGATGAAACAGCATTGCACCAAATCCTGCAAATCCTGCAAAAATTCGGGGCAGAAAAAACGGATTTTGATGATGTAGGCAATGACCAGCAGCAGCCAAAGCACGAAGGCGGCGGCTAACAGCGTTTCCGCAGCCCAATGCGGCAAAAGCCCGATACGCGCGCCGTAACGCCAAGACAAACCGAGCGCGAAAAGCCCCAACGGCATGCTGAAATAGCTGAGGGGGACGGGAAATTTTCGGGTACTCATGACAATGTGTGTTTTAAGGAAAGGCGGTAGTATAGCCGATTCAAATCGGTAAATGCAGCTTGGGTTGAATCATAATAAAGACGCCAAATCTGTCCGGAGTATCGGATTTCAGCATGAGCCGTATTGGGCATTGATATTCGGATGTTTGAGTTTATAAATGTGGTTTTCAGACGACCTTTTCAGATTTCGAGGTCGTCTGAAAAATATTTCAAACAGGTTTGCGGAAGGTGATGCAGTAAAAGCGGTTGCTCCACAGCAGCCGCGTTTTCTTTTCCTGAACGGTTTCGGGAATGCAGTTTTCAATTTGTGTCAGATCGAAATCGGTGTCTTGGAAATAGCTCCGCGTGAATAGGCTTTTTTTGTATTGTTGTTGGATGAAATCGGTGGTTTCGTCTGCGATCATGATTTTGGTGCCGGGCTTGGCAACACGCAGCATTTCGTTGATGGCTTTTTGCTTGTCGCTGAAAAAATTGATGCCGCCCACATGGAATACGACGTCGAACATATTGTCGGCAAAGGGTAAATCTTCGGCGTTGCAGTGTACCAAGTCCAAGCCCGCCGCTTTTTTCCGCCATACGTTGCGGCAGCGTGCCAACATGCCGAGCGACAGGTCGGCGCCGGTCAAGTCCAGCGCGGAGAGGTCGATGTTGGCGGGCAGGTGGTTTAAATCGACACCTGTGCCGATGGAGACATAGAGCGCGGTGCAGTCCTGCCGCCATTCCAGTTCATCCATCAGGCTGCGCCGCATTTTGTTGATGCTGTTGCCGTATCTGAGGCGTGCTATCCAGCGTTCGCCGAAATCGTACCAACGGGCGAGGCGGTTGTACATGTTCATGTATTTGGCGTTGTCGCCCGTGACGTTGTCGGAGTCGAGGCACAACAGGATGTCGTCTTGTTCGGGCTGAAGCGGGTTTTGCAGGGCGGGTTTGAGTTTTTGGATGAGCTTGGCGGAAGGCATGGTGCTTCTCCTGTTGAGGGTTGAGCGATGCGTATCTCGAGTCGGGATTCGGTAAAATCGTTAAAGCATTAGATTCATCTATCTAATTTATCCGGCGGTGTCGTCTGAAGCTTGATTGAATGCGGAACAGGCGATTTTAGGGTGGCTGCGCCGTTGTTATGTTGATTGAAATAAAGGCCGTCTAAAATCGTGTTTCAAACGGCCTTTTGACATAGTTTAAGACAAGAGGGGATTAGAACTTGCTTTTGATGTCGTCAATCAGGTTTTCGGCTTTTTCTTTTGCCTCGTCAACCAAATGTCCTGCTTCTTCTTTGCCTTTTTTCAATACGTCGCTTGCTTTTTCCTCAATGTCGGCGGCAACTTCTTTGACTTTGCCGATGCCTTGTTGGATTACGCCTTCTGCTTGGAGTTTGGAGTCGTTTAACAGTTCTCCGGCTTTTTCTTTTACATTACCGCTGATTTGGTCTAATTTGCCGCTCATGATTCATTTCCTTGATGTTTATATTGATCGAGGACCCACTATAGTCTAATCAACAGCTTATTGCAACTTGAGGGGTCGTCTGAAAATCTGTTTCAACAAAATGAAAACCGTTTTTCAGACGACCTGAATTATTTGCCCTTATCGTTTATCAAACCGTTTTTCTGCAAATAATCCCGCGCTACGTCCGCCGGTTTTTCTCCGCCCACTTTCACGCGGTAGTTCATTTCAGTCATTTCGGCTTCGCTGATTTTGCCTGCCAGTTTGTTCAATGCGTTCACGACGTCGGGATGCTGTTCGGCAAACTCGGTTTTCATCAGCGGCGCGCCTTGGTAGGAGGGGAAAAGGGCGATGTCGTCTGAAAGGACGGCGAGGCGGTATTGTTTGAGGTCGCTGTCGGTGGAATAGGCTTCGACGAGGTCGATTTTGCCGTTTAGCAGGGCGGTGTAGCGCAGGGCGGGTTCGAGCGTAGAGAGGTGGCGAAACTGTATGCCGTGTTGTTGCAAACCTTTGTAGCCGTCGGCGCGGTCGGTAAATTCGAGGGTAAAGCCGGCGCGGATTTGGTTTTGCACGCGTTTGAGGTCGGATATTTTGTGCAGATTGTGCGCGGCGGCGTAGTCCTGGCTGACGGCGAGGGCGTAGGTGTTTTGGTATGCCATTGGCGGCAGAAAGGTCAGCCGGTGTTGTCGGGCAAGCAGATCTTTGGCAGCTTGGTAGGTCTGTTCGGGCGAAAGGCGGCGGTTTTGCTGTTCGGCAGGGACTTTGACCAGACTTTCAAGGACGGTACCGGTAAATTCGGGGTAGATGTCGATTTCGCCGCTGTTTAAGGCGTTGAACAAGAATGAAGTTTTGCCGAAATTGGGTTTGAGCGCCACCTGCGTGCGCGGATTATTTTCTTCAATCAACTGTTTGTACATATTGATGAGGATGTCGGGTTCGCTGCCGAGCTTGCCTGCGATGGTGATTTTTTGTGCGGATGAGTTCGCTTGAAAAATCGGTGCAAGTCCGATGGCGATAAGGATGGCAAGTAGGACGGCGGTAATTGGCATTTTGTGTTTCGACTTTTGCAGTATGCCGATGCCGCCGCTGACCAGTACGGCAAGCAGGGCGGACAGCAACGCGCCGGTAAACGTCATCGCCATGTTGTTTCGGTCGATGCCGAGCAAAATCAGGTTGCCCAAGCCACCCGCGCCGATAAGCGCGGCGAGTGTTGCCGTGCCGATAATCAATACGGACGCGGTGCGGATGCCGGAAATCATGGCGGGCAGCGCCATCGGCAATTCAATGCGCCACAACGCCTGCCAACGGGATAAGCCGAACGCGGTGTGCGCTTCTTTGATGGCGGGATCGATTTGGCTCAAACCGAGATAGGTGTTTTGAAAAATCGGCAACAGGGCGTAGAGCGTCAGCGCAATCAAAACCGGCGGAGAACCGATGCCGACGAAGGGAATCAGCAAGCCGAGCAGCGCGAGGGACGGGATAGTTTGCAGGATATTGGTTACCTGCAAAACGCCTTCCGCCCAACGCCGTTTGTCCGCCAGCCACACGGCGAGCGGCACGGCCAGCGCAACGGCGCAAAGCAGGGCAATCAGGGAGAGGCGGAGGTGTTCAAGCGTCGCCTGCCACAGTTCGGCGGGCGGGACAGGGAGGAAATCGGGCATAAAGAATTGTCGGAATTGAAAATATTTCCGACAGTATAGCCTAAGGGGCAAAGAAGAGAAAAAGGTCGTCTGAAAATCCGTTTTCAGACGACCTTTGCTTATGGAAAATGCCTTACATCACATCCAACACGTCAATGCCCAGCAAATCCAAGCCTTGTTTCAGCGTGTCGCCGGTGAGCTTCGCCAGTTGCAGGCGGCTGTTGCGGGTTGCGCCTTCGGCTTTGAGTATCGGACAGGCTTCGTAGAAGCGGCTGAACAGGGTGGCGGTTTGGTAGAGGTAGGCGGCGAGGTAGTGCGGATACGCCGTGTCCGCCACGCTTTGCAGCACGTCTTCGAATTTCAGAAGCTCGGCGGCAAGCTGTTTTTCCAGCGGTTCGGTCAAAACGGTGGGCGCGGTTGCATCCCATTCGCCGACTTTGCGGAATACGCTTTGCACGCGGGTGTAGGCGTATTGCAGGTAGGGGGCGGTGTTGCCTTCAAACGAGAGCATGGCGTCCCAGTCGAACACATAATCGCTGGTGCGGTTTTTGCTCAAATCGGCGTATTTGACTGCGCCGATGCCGACGGTTTTGCCGATTTTAGCGGCTTCGTCCGCACCCAATTCGGGATTTTTCTCTTTCACCAAAGCGGTGGCGCGCTCGACGGCTTCGGTCAGCAGGTCAACCAGTTTTACGGTGTCGCCGCTGCGCGTTTTGAATGGTTTGCCGTCTTTGCCCATCATGGTGCCGAAGCCGATAAACTCGGCTTTTACATCTTCCGGCAGATAGCCTGCTTTGCGGGAAGTGGTGAAAAGTTGTTCGAAGTGCAGGGCTTGGCGGTGGTCGACGACGTAGAGCAGGCGGTCGGCTTTCAGACGGCCTATGCGGTAGCGCAGGCACGCCAAATCGGTGGAGGCGTAAAGGAAGCCGCCGCCTTGTTTTTGCACGATAAATGCGGCGGGTTCGCCTTCTTTGTTTTTAAACTCGTCCAAGAACACGACTTTCGCGCCGTCGTCTTCGACTGCCAGACCTTTTTGAACCAAATCATCGACCACGGGCTGCAAATCGTCGTTGTATTTTGATTCGCCCGCCACGTCTTCGGGGCGCAGCTTCAAGCCCAGCGTGTCGTAAACGGCTTGGGCATGCGAGAGCGAAATATCGACAAACTGTTTCCATAACGCCAACACGGTTTCATCTCCGCCTTGCAGCTTCACAACGTATTCGCGCGCGGTGTCGGCAAAGGCAGGGTCTTCGTCAAAGCGCACTTTGGCGGCGCGGTAAAACTGCTCCAAATCCGCCAGCTCGAACGCGGCATTGTCTTTTTGCTGCTCAACCAAATAAGCGACCAACATGCCGAACTGCGTACCCCAGTCGCCGACGTGGTTTTGGCGGATGACGGTGTTGCCCATAAATTCCAACACGCGCGAAATGCTGTCGCCGATGATGCTGGAACGCAGATGGCCGACGTGCATCTCTTTTGCCAGATTGGGCGAGGAATAGTCGATAACGACGGTTTGCGGTTTGTCGGTTTTCGCTATGCCGAAACGTGCGTCGTTCAACGCCGCATGAATGTTCTGGGCGAGAAATTCGGGGCGAAGGCGCAGGTTGATGAAGCCGGGGCCGGCCACTTCCGCGCTTTCAATCACGTCATTGCCCGCCAATGCTTCGGCAACCTTTTGCGCCAATTCGCGCGGATTTTGTTTGGCTTTTTTCGCCGCTCCCATCACGCCGTTGATTTGGAAATCGCCGTGTTCGGCGTTTTTGGTCGGCTGCAAAACAACGGGGCTGTCGGCGATGCCTGCGGCGGCAAAGGCGGCGGCGGCTTCGCGTTCGACGGTTTGATGTAGGTTCATGAAGTTCGGTCTCTCGGTTAAATTCAAATCAGGCGGTATTTTAAAAGAATTTGGGGTGTTGAAACAGAGCTAAGGTGAAAGGTCGTCTGAAAACCTTGGATTTGGGTTTTCAGACGACCTTTTGCATGAAGTTGGTTCTGCTCGGTTTTGATTGCTACGCAGCCATTATTTTGCTTCTTTGGAGGAGCTGTTGCGGGCGGCTTTGCCGTTGTCGGGTTTTGTTTGTTTTTGAGTTTTGCGGTTGTTTACCGCATCCAACCACTCTTCGCGTTCGGCTTTTATTTTGGCTGCAACTTCTTCCACCATCGTTTTCGGCGGCGCTGCCGCTGCCGCTTGCGCCTGTTGCTGGTATTTCTGCCAGTAATCCCAGCCGAACCATCCGCCGGCGGAAAGCAGGGCGATGACAGGGATAATCAGCAAGAGCTTGGAAAAGGTTTTTTTATACGGTTCGGGTTCGGTGTCGAAAAAGTCGAATTCATCGACACAGTCAAGGGAGAAGCAGATATTTTCGGCTTCGTCGCGTCCGCGTCTGCCTTTGACGATGTCGAATGAGACGCGTTGGCCTTCGGCAGGCGGACGTGTCAGTGTGGTAAAGGCGGAAAGCGGGGCGAACACTTCTGTACCCATGCTTTCTTCGCGGATGGCTCCAAATTGGCGGTTGTCATTCCAGCGTGTAATCGTACCGTAATAGCGCATAGTTTTATGTAATTTGAATAGTTGTTGTTTGGGTTGTATTTTAAACGAAATCTGTAAAGGAACAAGGGGAGCGGTTGATATTTAAATGTAAATTCTATGACATCGGGAACGGCAGGTTTCAGACGACCCCTGTCAGGCCGGCATGATTCGATAGGGAGAGTGATGTTTTAAACAAAAAAAGGAAACATATCGTTTCCCTTTTCTGTTATTCAATAACGTAACCTTCTTTGTCCCAATTTGTCTTTTTCACTATTTGGTCGTTGGCGTAAACCGTTTCGGACTTTTTGGCTCCGTCGTCATACCATTCCAAGACAACGCCGTTGCGTTTGCCGTTGGTAATGGTAATTTCAGAAAGGGCGCGACCGTTTTCGTCCCAACTCATGATTTCGGTCGGTTTGTCGTTGACCATGGTCATTTCGGTTTTCGGGCTGCCGTTGGGATACCATTGCTTCCAGTAGCCGTTTGCCTTGTCGTGTTTGAACTGGATTTCGCTTTCTTTCGTGCCGTTGCGGTAATAGCGTGAGCCGATGCCTTCGCTCAAGCCGTTCAGATAGGGCATGACCGCCGATTTTTTACCGTTGGGGTACCAGTTGGTCCATTCGCCGTTCGGCTTGCCGTTGCGGTAGCTGCCGATCATTTTCTTTTGCCCGTTGAAATGCCAGAGTGTCAAAGTACCGTTGTTGAGGACGGGAACGAAGGTTTTAATCTGTGCCGCCGGTATTTCATACGGGTCGGAATATTTTTTCATGGACGGATAGTAAAAGTCCTGCACTTGCGCTACGCCGGATTCGACGGTGTATTGGCGGACGTAAGCTACCGATGACATTGTGGCGGTAATTTTGCCGTTTTGATTGAAATAAACGGAGTGGGTTTGTGCCGAAGCTTGAAGCGACGCGCCAAGCAGGATGCAGGCGGTCAGGCTGTTTGTCCAAAAGTGGTTCATTGTCTGATTGTTCCGATGTGGCGGAGATATAAATAATAGGTATTTAGTTGAGTCGTCAAGTCGATAATATTTGAATAAAGCATATTCCGGCTGTTATTCGTCATTATAATCCATCAGGTCATGCGGGTTAAATATAATATTTTTATGAATGCTTGTTGAAATACAGACAATAAATATAAGAAATGGTTCCGATTGGAATATTGATTTTGTGTGTAGGGAGGTCGTCTGAAAACAGATTAAACGGATATGTTCAACGTTAATAATATAGTGGATTAACTTTAAACCAGGACGGCGTTGCCTTGCCGTACTATCTGTACTGTCTGCGGCTTTTCCGCCTTGTCCTGATTTAAATTTAATCCACTATAATGGTTTGGGGCGAGCGCAATCATGAAAATACGGCTGAAAACCTATATGCAGAAGATTTTCGGCCGTATCAAAATCAGCAAGGGATTATTCCAATCCCAACAATTGCTCGCGGGTCAGCAAGAATACGAATCCGTCGCCGCCGCTGGTTTCCAGCCAAGTAAACGGCAGTTCGGGATAGGCGGCTTCCAATACGTCGCGGTTGTGTCCGATTTCGACCAGCAATACGCCTTTGGGATTGAGGTATTTGGCTGCGTGCAGCAGGATTTGGCGGGTGGCGTCCAAACCGTCTTCGCCGCTGCCCAAGGCGAGTTCGGGTTCGTGCAGGTATTCGTCGGGCAGCATATCGACCGATTCGGCATCGACATAGGGCGGGTTGGAAACGATCAGGTCGTATGTGCTTTCCAAACCTTCGAACAAATCGGTGTGGATCAGGTTGATGCGCTCTTCCAATCCATAATCTTCGATGTTGATGGCGGCTACTTCCAGCGCATCCAAACTCAAATCGACGGCGTCAATTTCAGCGGCGGGGTAGTGGTGTGCCATTTGGATGGCGAGGCAGCCGCTGCCGGTACACAAATCTAATGCGCGGTGAACCAATTCGGGGTGTTCTATCCAAGGGGTAAGGTTGTCGCCGAGCAGTTCGTAAATAAACGAACGCGGTACGATGACGCGTTCGTCAACATAAAAATCGAAATCGCCTTGCCATGCCTGATGGGTGAGGTAGGCAGCGGGGATGTGTTCGACTGCACGGCGTTCCAGTACTGCCAACACTTCTTCTTTCTCGCTTTGCAGCAGCTTGGCGTCAAGGTAAGGCTCCAAAGTGTCCAGCGGCAGGTTGAGGGTGTGCAGGATGAGGTAGGAGGCTTCGTCGTGCGCGTTGTCCGAGCCATGCCCGAAAAACAAACCGGCATCGTTGAAACGGCTGACGGCGAAACGCAGGATGTCGCGGACGGTGGTCAATTCTTGGGCTGCTTGGGTAAACATATCGCACTCTCAAATAATGTAAATTAATGTTTGCATTATAACAGCAAGGTCGTCTGAAAACGGTGTTTGCTTGAATATAACGTTTTCAGACGACCTCGATAAGCATGGTTTAATCTCAATCCACCCCGCGGGCGCGGTTTTCATGGAATTGTGCCTGCCAATCGGCAAATTTTCCTTGCTCGATGGCTTCGCGCATTTCTGCCATGATGACTTGGTAGAAATGCAGGTTGTGGATGGTGTTGAGCTGTGCGCCCAAGATTTCGCCGGCACGGTGCAGGTGGTGCAGGTAGGCGCGGCTGAAGTTTTGGCAGGCGTAGCATGTGCAGCTTTCGTCTATCGGGCGCTTGTCTAGCTTGTGTTTGGCGTTTTTGATTTTCAAATCGCCGAAACGGGTGAACAGCCAGCCGTTGCGCGCATTGCGGGTGGGCATGACGCAGTCGAACATGTCCACGCCGTGCGCCACGCCGTAAACGAGGTCTTCGGGTGTGCCGACGCCCATCAGGTAATGCGGTTTATGTTCGGGCAGCATCGGTCCGACGGCGCGCAACATGCGGTACATTTCGGGTTTGGGTTCGCCGACGGACAGCCCGCCGATGGCGAGGCCGGGGAAGTCGAATTGTTCCAAGCCGCGCAGCGATTCTTCGCGCAAATCTTCATACATCGCGCCTTGCACGATGCCGAATAGGGCATTCGGGTTCTTCAAATCTTCAAAGGCTTCTTTGCTGCGTTCTGCCCAACGCAGGCTCATTTGCAGGGATTTTTGTGCCTGCTCGTGCGTTGCTTCGCCCGGTGTGCATTCGTCCAACTGCATCACGATGTCGGAATTGAGCACGGTTTGGATTTTCATGGAGATTTCGGGCGAGAGGAAGAGTCTGTCGCCGTTGATCGGGCTTTGGAAGGTACAGCCTTCTTCAGTGAGTTTGCGCATATCGGAGAGCGAAAAAACCTGAAAACCGCCCGAGTCGGTCAAGATGGGTTTGTTCCAGCCGATAAAGTCGTGCAGGCCGCCGAATTGTTCGATGACTTCCAAACCGGGACGCAGCCATAAATGGTAAGTGTTGCCCAAAATAATTTGTGCCTTGATGTCGTGCAGGTTTTGCGGATTCATCGCCTTAACCGAGCCGTAAGTGCCGACCGGCATAAATACGGGCGTTTCGATTTTGCCGTGGTTCAGTTCCAGCGTGCCGCGTCGGGCATGACCGTCTTTTTTATGTAAGGTAAATTTGAGCATAGGTTGTATCTATAAATGTAGAAAACGGCTTGCGAAGCCGCCGTGCAGTCAAACGATTGAGGTAAAAATGCGATTATAAAGGATTTTCATCGCAATAGCGGTGTTTGAATATTTCAGACGACCTTATTCGTATCGAGATGTTCACTGTTGAAAATGTTTCAAAAAAATCACAATGTTCCGACAATGTCGTCTGAAACCTCATTTTCATGCTTGCCATCGCGTCAAAGTATCGTCTATAATCCCAACCCTGTTAAACAGGCACGTAGCTCAGTTGGTTAGAGCACCACCTTGACATGGTGGGGGTCGTTGGTTCGAATCCAATCGTGCCTACCAAATTTCCCAAACGGCATTTATGCCGTTATTTTTTAATGTTTTGGAGCTTTTTTGATGTTGAACATTACCTTGCCGGACGGCTCAGTCCGCCAGTACGAATCGCCCGTTACCGTGGCACAGATTGCCGCGTCTATCGGAGCAGGTTTGGCGAAGGCGACGGTGGCGGGTAAGGTAAACGGCAAATTGGTCGATGCGTGCGATCCGATTACCGAAGATTCAACCGTCCAAATCATTACCCCGAAAGACCAAGAAGGCGTTGAAATCATCCGCCACTCTTGCGCCCACCTTGTCGGTCACGCAGTCAAGCAGCTCTATCCTAATGCAAAAATGGTTATCGGCCCCGTCATTGAAGAGGGCTTTTATTACGATATCGCTACGGAAAAACCGTTTACGCCTGAAGATGTTGCTGCTATCGAAGCGCGCATGAAAGAGTTGATTGCTCAGGATTATGATGTAATCAAAATCATGACTCCGCGAGCCGAAACCATCAAAATTTTCCAAGATCGTGGCGAAGAATATAAACTGCGCCTGATTGAAGATATGCCCGAAGTTGACGCAATGGGTATGTATCATCACCAGGAATATGTTGATATGTGCCGCGGTCCGCACGTTCCGAACACCCGCTTCCTGAAAAATTTCAAGCTGACCAAGCTGGCAGGTGCATACTGGCGTGGCGACAGCAATAATGAAATGCTGCAACGTGTTTATGGCACCGCTTGGGCGACAAAAGACGAATTAAAAGCCTATATCCAACGCATTGAAGAAGCAGAAAAACGCGACCACCGCAAATTGGGCAAGCAACTGGATTTGTTCCACTTGCAAGACGAAGCACCGGGTATGGTGTTTTGGCATCCTAAAGGTTGGGCTTTGTGGCAGACTATTGAGCAGCATATGCGTAAAGAGCTGAATGCCGCCGGTTACAAGGAAGTCAAAACCCCCCAAATCATGGATAAAACCTTTTGGGAAAAATCCGGTCACTGGGATAACTACAAAGACAATATGTTCGTAACCAGTTCGGAAAAGCGCGAATATGCGGTTAAACCGATGAACTGCCCGGGACATGTTCAGATTTTTAATAACGGTCTGCGTTCGTACCGCGATTTGCCGATGCGTTTGGCAGAATTTGGTTCTTGCCATCGCAACGAGCCGAGTGGCGCACTGCATGGACTGATGCGTGTCCGCGGTTTTGTACAAGACGATGCGCATATTTTCTGTACCGAAGATCAAATCGTCAGCGAAGCGCGGGCATTCAATGAATTGCTGGTTCGTATTTACAAGCAATTCGGTTTCCATGATGTGTCCGTCAAACTTTCACTACGTCCTGAGAAGCGCGCCGGTTCAGACGACGTATGGGATAAGGCAGAACAAGGTTTGCGCGAAGCATTGACTGCTTGCGGCGTGGAATGGGACGAATTGCCGGGTGAAGGTGCGTTCTACGGACCTAAAATCGAATATCACGTCAAAGACGCATTGGGACGTTCTTGGCAGTGTGGTACGCTGCAGCTGGATTTTGTGTTGCCGGAACGCTTGGATGCCGAATATGTAACCGAAAATAATGACCGCGCCCGTCCGGTAATGTTGCACCGCGCCATTTTGGGTTCTTTGGAACGATTTATCGGTATTTTGATTGAAAACCATGCAGGTTCTTTCCCATTGTGGTTGGCGCCGGTTCAAATGGTGATTATGAATATCACCGAAAATCAAGCGGATTACTGCCGTGAAGTGGCTGCCAAATTGCAGGCTGCAGGCTTCCGTGTAGAGCTGGATTTGCGTAACGAAAAAATCGGTTACAAAATCCGTGATAACAGCCAATACCGCTTCCCTTATCAAATCGTTGTCGGCGATAAAGAGAAGCAAGAAAACAAAGTGGCCGTGCGCCGCAAAGCAGAAGACTTGGGTTCTTTAGATTTGGATGATTTCATTGCACAACTGCAACAAGAAATCGCGGATGCCCTCGTCAACCATTAATTTTTATAGGAGTATTCATCATCGCTCAAGAACGCGAAGCACGAATCAATGGCGAAATTACCGCCAAAGAAGTGCGTTTAATCAGTGAGTCAGGCGAACAGCTTGGTGTCGTATCGGTTCGTGAAGCTTTGGCTATGGCCGAAGAGCAGGATGTGGATTTGGTAGAGATTTCCCCTACTGCCAAACCACCCGTATGCAAACTGATGGATTACGGTAAATATAAATACCAACAAGCCAAGAAACGCGACGAAGCCAAGAAAAACCAGAAGCAGGTACAAATTAAGGAAATTAAATTCCGTCCGGGTACCGATGAAGGCGATTATCAAATCAAAATGCGTAACATCAACCGCTTCTTGGCTGACGGCGATAAAGTCAAAGTAACGCTTCGTTTCCGAGGACGTGAAATGGCTCACCAGCAACTCGGGGCGCAACTTTTAGAGCGCGTGAAAGAGGATTTGGCGGAAGTGGCTCAAATCGAATCCTTCCCTAAAATGGAAGGCCGTCAAATGGTGATGATGATTGCACCGAAGAAAAAATAAAGCTATAATTCTCAGCTTACTCCGATTGCCGCTTCGGAGTAAGCTTTTGATTGGCGGCAAAAACCGTGGCATTTTGGGTTCAAGTGTTTGAAACCCATGTTTTAAAACCCCCTGATGCCTTATCTAATAACGAATGGAGTTTTCCCATGCCTAAAATGAAAACCAAGTCTAGCGCGAAAAAACGCTTCAAAGTACTGGGTAACGGCGGTGTAAAACGCGCTCATGCGTTCAAACGCCACATCTTGACTAAAAAGACCACTAAAAACAAACGCCAACTGCGCGGTACCTCTATGGTAAACGATCGTGATTTGGCTTCTGTTGCTAAAATGTTACCCTACGCTTAAGGAGTTTAGAATATGCCACGCGTAAAACGCGGTGTAACCGCTCGTGCCCGTCACCAAAAAATCTTCGCGTTAGCCAAAGGTTACCGCGGTCGTCGTAAAAACGTATACCGCGTTGCTAAACAAGCGGTAATGAAAGCCGGTCAATACGCATACCGTGACCGTCGTCAACGCAAACGCCAATTCCGTCAATTGTGGATTGTCCGTATCAATGCAGGTGCCCGTGAAAACGGTCTGTCTTACAGCAAATTCATGAACGGTCTGAAACGCGCCTCTATCGAAATCGACCGCAAAGTATTGGCTGATCTGGCTGTGTTCGATAAAGCCGCTTTTGCACAATTGGTTGAGAAAGCCAAAGCTGCTTTGGCTGCTTAATCCAAAAAAATTTGAAAAGGAAGCTACGGCTTCCTTTTTTCTTTGTTTGAAGAAAGTCTATGTGATTGATTTTCTTTCTTTAAAGCCTATTTTTTTGAATTGATTTGCGCTAAAATACGCCGATTCTATCAAACGGATTGGCCGTAAACGATAAAAGGTCGTCTGAAAAGTTTGGCAATACCAAACCATACAGGCGACCTCATTGTTTCAGACGACCCATCATCAACCGACAGACGATAAACCACTATGGAAAATGTAAACCGTATCGTTGCAGAAGGTATTGCCGCAGTAGAAGCCGCGCAAGACTTCAACGCTCTAGAACAAATCAAAGCCCGTTATCTTGGTAAAACCGGCGAGTTGACCGGACTTCTGAAAACCTTAGGTCAAATGTCGCCTGAAGAGCGCAAAACCATAGGTGCGCATATCAATGAGTGCAAAAACCAGTTTCAGACGGCCTTTAACAATAAACGCGATGCCCTCAACGAAGCCAAACTTCAAGCCCAGCTTGCCGCCGAAGCACTCGATATTACCCTGCCCGGACGCGCGCAGGAAAATGGCGGTCTTCATCCCGTAACTCTGACCTTGCAGCGCGTGGTCGAACTCTTTCACGGCATGGGTTTTGAAGTGGCAGACGGCCCGGAAATCGAAGACGATTTCCACAACTTCCAAGCACTGAATATCCCTGCAAACCACCCGGCACGCGCCATGCAGGATACGTTCTACGTTGAAAACGGCGATGTTTTGCGCACGCACACTTC
>NZ_KV821552.1:44171-48884 GCF_001815675.1 Neisseria sp. HMSC065D04 | reverse complement strand
TGAAAACGGCGATGTTTTGCGCACGCACACTTCCCCGATTCAAATCCGCTATATGCTCGACAAAAAAGAGCCGCCTATCCGCATTATTGCCCCCGGTCGCGTTTATCGTGTGGATAGCGATGCAACGCACTCGCCCATGTTCCACCAAGCTGAAGGTCTGTGGGTAGAAGAAGGCGTAACCTTCGCCGATTTGAAAGCCGTGTTTACCGACTTTATCCGCCGTTTTTTCGAACGCGATGATTTGCAAGTACGTTTCCGTCCGTCTTTCTTCCCGTTTACCGAACCGTCCGCCGAAATTGACATCATGGGCGAAAACGGCAAATGGCTGGAAGTTGGCGGCTGCGGCATGGTGCATCCCAACGTGTTGAAAAACGTGAATATCGACCCCGAAAAATACACCGGTTTCGCCTTCGGCATCGGCCTCGACCGTTTCGCCATGTTGCGTTACAACGTGAATGATTTGCGACTGTTTTTTGATAACGATTTGAACTTCTTGAAGCAGTTTGCAAAATGATTGTGCAGGCTGCCTGAACATGGAAAAGCAGCCTGCACCGCAGAAAGCTAAATCATGAAACGCTATATTGCTCCATCCGCCTGCTATGCACTTGCTGTTGCATTGTGGCTGCTGTCCATCTATTGCGAAAACCGCTCTTTGGCGTTGGCTGATTTGAAAACTCTAACCGGCGACGATGTGGAAGGTGCAATAAGGTGGTCGAATTACGGATTTGCCGCGTTTGTCGTATCCTGTTTTGCTACTGCAATTGGTAGTTGGTTGATGCCGTGGTTTAAAAACTGGGAGCGTGTGGCGTTTACAGTGAGTGTCACCTTAGGCTATACCTTGCTGGCGTGGTTCGTAACAATCTTATTGATTTGATTGCTTAAGGTTTGAAAAGGCTACCTGAAAGCAACCGCCCTAACAAAGTTAAAAAGCAGCCTGCACTCCCAAGCAAACAGGTCGTCTGAAAACAAAATCTGATAAAACAAAAGTTAATTAGTTGATTGAGAACATAACATGCAATTCTCCTACTCATGGCTGAAAATCCAAGCCGATACCGAACTTTCCGCCGATAAGCTGGAACATTTGTTAACCATGTCCGGCTTGGAAGTGGAAGAGGCCGAGACTGCCGCCCCTGCGTTTACAGGCGTGGTAATTGCTGAAGTGAAATCCGTTGAAAAACATCCTGATGCCGACCGTTTGAACGTTACCCAAGTCGATGCGGGGACGGGCGAGTTGGTACAGATTGTGTGCGGTGCGCCGAATGTGAAAGCGGGCATCAAAGTGCCGTGTTCGCTGCCGGGCGCGGTGTTGCCGGGCAATTTCAAAATCAAGCCGACCAAGATGCGCGGCGTGGTGTCGAACGGGATGTTGTGTTCCACCGATGAACTCGGTCTGCCTGACGACGGCGTGAACGGCTTGCACATTTTGCCGCAAGACGCTCCCGTCGGCGCAAACATCCGTGAATATCTGGATTTGGACGATACGGTGTTCACGCTGAAAATCACGCCGAACCGTGCCGACTGCCTGAGCATCAAAGGCATTGCGCGTGAAGTGTCCGCGCTGACAGGTTGCGCGTTCAAGCAGCCTGCAATCCATGCCGCGCCAATCACAGGTAGCCGCAAACAGCCCGTGCAGATTGATGCGCCTGCCGATTGTGGCCGCTTTATCAGCCGCGTGATTGAAAACGTGAACGCGCGCGCCGCTACGCCGGATTGGATGAAGCAGCGTTTGGAGCGTAGCGGCATCCGCAGTATTTCCGCGCTGGTAGACATTGGCAATTATGTAATGCTGGAAATCGGTCAGCCGATGCATGTTTTTGATGCCGACAAACTTTCAGGTAGCCTGCACATCCGCCGCGCGCGCGAAGGTGAAACGCTGGAATGCCTGAACGAGAAAACTGTCTCTCTATCTGAAAACACGCTGGTAGTAGCCGATGAAAAAGGCGCGTTGAGTTTGGCAGGTCTGATGGGCGGCGCGGCAAGTGCGGTTTCAGACGACACACAAAATATCGTGCTGGAAGCGGCTTGGTTTGTGCCTGAAATCATCGCCGGCAAATCGCGCCAATATGGTTTTGGTTCGGATTCGTCGTTCCGCTTTGAGCGCGGCGTGGATTACCGTTTGCAGGCCGATGCTGTCGAACGCGCTACCGAATTGGTTTTGCAAATCTGCGGCGGCGCGGCAGGCGAAATGGTGGAAGCGTTGGGCAGGCTACCTGAAAACAAACAGGTTGAATTGCGTTTGGGTCGTCTGAAAACCGTGTTGGGCGTGGACATTCCTGCCGAACAGGTGAAAACCATTTTGCAGCACTTGGGTCTGCAGCCTGAAAAAACGGCGGAAGGCTTCCGCGTTACCGCGCCGAGCTTCCGTTTCGACATCGAAATCGAAGCCGATTTGATTGAAGAAATCGGTCGTGTTTATGGCTATGAAAATATCCCCGACGATTACACATCAGGTCGTCTGAAAATGCTGGCGCTGCCCGAAACCCGTCGTCCGCGTTTTGCCGTTTATAACGAAATGGCGGCGCGCGGCTACCGCGAAGTCGTCAGCTATGCCTTCGTTGACGAGCAGTGGGAACTCGACTTTGCCGACAACGCCAACCCCATCCGCCTGCAAAACCCGCTGGCGGCGCAGTATGCCGTGATGCGTTCCACGCTCATCGGCGGCTTGGTGGAAATTCTGCAAAACAATCTGAACCGCAAACAAAACCGCGTGCGTGTGTTTGAAATTGCCCGCGTGTTCAGCAAAGGTTCAGACGGCCGGTTTGTACAAAACGAACGCATCGGCGGCCTGTGGTACGGCGCGGCGATGCCCGAACAATGGGGCGAAAAAACGCGCAACGCGGATTTTTACGACATTAAGGCCGATGTAGAAAATCTGTTGAAAAACAAAGCAGTTGAGTTCGTCAAAACCGAACATCCCGCTCTGCATCCCGGCCGCGCCGCCAATATCGTTTCAGACGGCCAGGTCATCGGCTTTGTCGGTGAATTGCACCCGAAATGGCTGCAAAAATATGACTTGCCGCAAGCGCCGCTGGTATTTGAAATCGATATGGCCGCCGTGTTGGAACGCGAAAAAACGCGTTATCAGGCAGTATCGAAATTCCAGCCGGTGCGCAGGGATTTGGCGTTTGTCATGCCTGAAACCATGACCCATGATGATTTGTTGGCCGCCTTGAAAGGCGCGGCAAACAAGTTGGTACAGGAAATCAGCGTATTTGACGTGTATCGCGGTACGGGCCTGCCTGAAGGGATGAAGAGCATGGCGGTCAAAGTGATTTTGCAGGATATGGAAAACACGCTGACGGATGAAACAGTCGAGCCGGTTATCGGAAAACTGATTGATGCGGCAACTGCTGCGGGAGCGCAACTTCGCAGCTAAAAAATAAATATTCGCTTGAATTTTAAATAGAAATTGGTAATAATCTGCACCTATTACAACAGAAGGTAATAATATGACACTAACTAAAGCCGAATTGGCCGATATTTTGGTAGATAAAGTCAGCAATGTAACCAAAAACGATGCCAAAGAAATCGTCGAACTCTTTTTTGAAGAAATCCGCAGCACTTTGGCACGCGGCGAAGAAATCAAAATTTCCGGTTTCGGTAATTTTCAGTTGCGCGACAAACCGCAACGTCCCGGTCGTAATCCGAAAACCGGCGAAGAAGTACCGATTACCGCCCGCCGCGTAGTCACTTTCCATGCCAGCCAAAAACTCAAAGGCATGGTGGAGCATTACTATGACAAACAACGCTAATCCCGTTATTCCTGCAAAACGTTATTTCTCGCTAGACGAAATGTGCGAACTGGTGCAAATCAGCCCGGCACAATTTGCTCAGTGGCAACATGAGAACGGTATCGTTGTCGGTTACGGCGGCGATCGTTACACCCGTTCCGATGTGGTGAAACTGCTGAAGCTGAAAGATACCTTTGCGCCTTATGTCGACCGCTTCAGCCGTGATTCTTTGGATGTAAACGGTCATCCTGCTGCAAAGGCAGAAGAGGTTAGGGATAGCCTGAATCAAATTTTGGCAGATTTGGAAGCGCATTCATAATCACCATTTCGTATTTCTGCGAAAAATAAGAAAACCGACCTTTGAGAGGTTGGTTTTTTTATTGATGATGAAAAGATTAACAATATAGTGGATTAACTTTAAACCAGTACGTTCAGCACCTTAGAGAATCGTTCTCTTTGAGCTAAGGCGAGGCAACGCCGTACTGGTTTAAAGTTAATCCACTATATCATCTTCCGTTTCTTCTGTTGCATGAACAATCAAACAGGACGACTGCCATTAGTAAAAAGGTCGTCTGAAAACTTTCAGACGACCTTTGAGAAAGTTAGGTGTCCAATTCAAACTACGCATGTTATGTAAATAACACAGTGCTTTCTTGAAATATGAACAATACTTTCTTAGAGAAAAGCTGTCTAAACTAAACCTTCAGGTAACCTTAACTTATTCTTTGACTTTTATCTGATAAAATTCTTTCTGATCCATACTTTCAAACCAGCCTACTGCTCCTCTTACATAATAAGATATTTCAATCTTAATATCCTGCTTGGTCTGTGGAGTTCCAGAAATATTCAATTTGTTATACCACATATTGGTAGGCTGTACAGTCAATCCCGAATTCGGAGGATCCATTTTCACCCTGAAATAATCGGGATAAGCAGCATATTTAGTTCTTAATTCTATGAAATATGGCTTATTTAATTCTGC
>NZ_KV821552.1:43468-44071 GCF_001815675.1 Neisseria sp. HMSC065D04 | reverse complement strand
GGAGTTCCAGAAATATGAACCGTATCATACCACTTATCGATGGGCTTTACAGTCAACCCCGAATTCGGAGGATCCATTTTTACCCTGAAATGATTGGGATAAGTAGCTTGATTAGCCACATTAAATTCTATGAAATATGGCTTATTTAATTCTGCATCCGGTAATACCTGAACTTTATGTTTGCCGGCAAAACAACCGGATAATGCTATTACAGCCGAAAAGATAAATACTTTCCTTATCATACTTAAAATAAGCTCCATAATTTACTGATATTTCACAAAATTCTAAAATCAATTGCTCCAAAGCTGGCTTTTAGAAATTTTTCAGACGACCTTTGAGAAAGTTAGGCTTCCAATTCAACCTACGCCTGTTATGTAAACAACGCGATGTTTTCTTGAAATATGAACAATCCTTTCTTAGGGGAAAGCTATCTAAACTAAACTTTCAGATAACCTTAACTCATTCTTTAACTTTTATCTGATAAAATTTCTTCTGTTCCTTATCTTCAAAAAAACCTACGGGTCCTCTTATTAAATATGATATTTCAATCATGATATCCTGCTTCATCTTTGGAGTTCCAGAAATATGAACCGTATCATACCA
>NZ_KV821552.1:30146-43368 GCF_001815675.1 Neisseria sp. HMSC065D04 | reverse complement strand
TGCTCCAAAGCTGGCTTTTAGAAATTTTTCAGACAACCTTTGAGAAAGTTAGGTTTTCAATTCAATCTACGCCTGTTATGTAAACAACGCGGTGTTTTCTTGGAATATGAACAATCCTTTCTTAGGGGAAAGCTATCTAAACTAAACTTTCAGATAACCTTAACTTATTCTTTAACTTTTATCTGATAAAATTTCTTCTGAGCCTTACTTTCAAACCATCCTACTTCACCTCTTACATAATAAGATATTTCAATCGTAATATTCTGCTTGGTTATTGGAGTTCCAGAAATATGAACCGTATCATACCACTCATCGGTGGGTTTTACAGTCAACCCTGAATTTAGAGGATCCATTTTCACCCTGAAATTATCGGGATAAGCAGCATATTTAGTTACATTTAATTCTATGAAATATGGCTTATTTAATTCTGCATCCGGTAATACCTGAACTTTATGTTTGCCGGCAAAACAACCGGATAATGCTATTACAGCCGAAAAGATAAATACTTTCCTTATCATACTTAAAATAAGCTCCATAATTTACTGATATTTCACAAAATTCTAAAATCGATTGCTCCAAAGCTGGCTTTGGGAAATTTTTCAGACGACCTTATGAGAAAGTTAGGTTTTCAATTCACGTTTATTTTCTCTAAGTAAACAGATTTTAAATTTACTATTTCTTTTAACTTGTTGTATTGGTTAATTATCCTGCCCATTCGCGGGCTACATAAAAGACTTTCCCATACTATCCAGTGAACCTTAAAGTTTGGTGTCGTTGCCCCAGCAAAATATTTGGCGAACTTATCAGTTGCACGATACGTTAGTCTTATATCGCGTATTTGTTGATTTCCGCCAATTTTTTCAGAGTGCTGCTACAAAGATAGGGGGAGATTATCTTGCTGAAGTTACGTTTTCAGACGACCTCCTGAGGCTAAACTCAATCCGCTACATCGATACACAAATATTTCGATTCCAAATATTCGTCCGCACCGTATTTGCTGCCTTCGCGTCCCAGTCCACTGCGTTTCACGCCGCCGAACGGTGCTACTTCATTGCTGATTAGGCCGGTATTGATGCCGACCATGCCGTATTCTAAAGCTTCACCGACGCGCCATTGGCGGGCAGTGTCGGCGGTGAAGAGGTAAGCCGCCAAACCGTATTCCGTATCGTTGGCGGCCGCGATGACTTCGGCTTCGGTTGCAAAGCGGAACACGGGACACAACGGCCCGAAGGTTTCTTCGCGTGCCACCGCCATTTGCGCTGTTACGTCGCTTAAGACAGTCGGCTCGAAAAACGTTCCGCCCAATGCGCTGCGTTTGCCGCCGGTCAGGCAGCTTGCGCCTTTTGAGAGCGCGTCGGCGATGTGCTGCTCGACTTTTTCCACCGCTTTTTCCTCAATCAGCGGCCCTTGGTTCACGCCTTCATCTAAGCCGTTGCCCAATTTGAGCGTGGCCACTTTTTCGCTTAATTTTCGGCAAAATTCGTCGTAAATGCCGGATTGAGCGTAAACGCGGTTGGTGCAGACGCAGGTCTGGCCGCTGTTGCGGAACTTGCTCGCCAGCGCGCCTTCGACGGCTTTGTCCAAATCGGCATCGTCAAACACGATAAACGGCGCGTTGCCGCCCAGCTCCAAACTGAGTTTTTTAATGTCTGCCGCGCTGTCGGCAAAAATTTTCGCGCCGACTTCGGTCGAGCCGGTGAAGCTGATTTTGCGTACGGTCGGGTTCGTGGCAAATTCATGGCTGATTTCCGAAGCGCTACCACTGACGACGGGAAGCAAATCCTGCGGCACGCCTGCTTCGTAAGCCAATAGCGCCAGCGCATATGCGCTCAGGGGCGTGAGTGATGCAGGTTTGACTATCATCGCGCAGCCCACCGCCAAAGCAGGCGCAGCCTTGCGCGCAATCATTGCAGATGGGAAGTTCCACGGCGTAATCGCAGCGGTAACGCCGACGGGCTGTTTCAACACGACCAGTTTTTGCGACGCCTTCACGCTTGTCAGCACATCGCCGTCAATCCGCCGCGCCTCTTCGGCAAACCAGCGCACAAACGAAGCCGCATAATCGATTTCGCCGCGTGCCTCGGTCAGGCTTTTGCCCTGTTCCATCGTCATGATGCGCGCCAGTTCCTCTTTGTTTTCCTTTATCAGAAAATACCAACGCCACAATACATCGGCGCGTTCCAACGCGGTTTTTGCCGCCCATAATTTTTGTGCGGTCTCCGCTCTTTGAATTAGTAACTTGAGGTCGTCTGAATGGGTTGTGCGGACAAACGCCAAAGTCTCACCCGTTGCCGGATTATCGACTTTGATACTGTCTGGAATCGGGGAAAAAGAAATATCAGGATGGTTTAACAATGATGCAAAAGAGTTCATGCCTGCCCTCGTATGTATAGATGATGGATGGGAGTCATTATTCTCTTCATAGGATAAAAGCGCAAACTGCTTGAGCAGTTTGTGCAAAAGGAGAAAGAAGAGCCGAGGCACTGAATGGAAGCAGGCAACTAAAAGGTCGTCTGAAAATACCTTACAGGCTTGGTTAGGACTTTCCCATTTGAATTGTGAGAAAGTGTTTTAACTGACTGATAAGACATATTCAGGCGACTTTTTTATTTGGATTATTTATATAGAAATTAAATATTTCTATGTTAGAACAATAGAATAGGTTTTAAGAATATTTTAGCTGTTGAATGTGAATATATCGGATAAGTGTTTCCATATTATTAAAAGCTTGTTAAAATCATCAAAAATTATACAAATAATAATCAAAATCATTAAAACCATCTTTCAATTGATTTGCGGCAAAACCTTCCCGAGGTCGTCTGAAAATCTTCAGACGACGCTGTCTGACATTCCGCCACACAAGGAATCCGTTATGAAGCCAGCCAAAGTCAAAACACTTGCCGCCTGCATCGCAGTCATTGGTTTTTCTCCCATCATTTATGCTGCCGATAATACACCAACCGTGATTCTCGATACCGTTACCGTCAAAGGCACACGCAATAAAGACGAAATCGGTAAAAACCGGGTTTATACCCGCGAAATCGTCAATCTTTACAAAGGCAAAAACGAAGTCGAAACCTTCAAAGGCAACACCGTATCCGACCTGTTAAGCGGTATGTCCGGCGTGTACAGCGGCGATGCGCGCAACAGCGGCGCGCTGGATCCCAATATACGCGGCGTACAGGGGCAGGGACGGATTCCCGTTACCATCGACGGCACGGAGCAGGCGATTACCGTCTGGCGCGGCTACGCGGGCGCAAACAACCGCAACTACGTCGACCCCAACATCATCAGCAGCGTTTCCATCGAAAAAGGCCCCTCGTTCAGCCGTGATATGAAAAGCGGCATAGGCGGCTCCGTCGCCCTGAAAACCATCGATGCCGACGATATTGTCCCCGAAGGGCAGAAATACGGATTTGAAGTGAAGGCGGAGGCTTCCAACAATTCCATCAAGAGGCGTGAGAATGCTTATGAACATTCAGTCGATTATCGAACCTTGCCTGTTCCCGCAGTAGCGACGGGCGGTATTTGGCGTTCGTTTTTTGACGATACCGACCGAATCGACCAGCGTTTCAACGGACGCAATAAATTTGGGGAAGATAAAGCCTACCGCATTGCCGCTGCCACCAAGCAGGACAATTTTGATGCCATGCTCGCCTATGCCTACCGCAGTAAAGGCAATTATTTTTCCGGCAAAAAAGGGGCGGAACGCTACGGCTATATCGGTCCTTGGACACAAGAAACTTTAGACGAATTAAAACGTCGTCAAGAAGAAGCCGCTGCCAAGGGCGAAAAATTTTACGGCAGTGAAAACATGCTGGGCGCACCCGATATTTCAAAAATCGGACTTTTCTACCATCCGGGCGGGGAAGTCAGCAATACTTCGCTTGAAACCAAATCATGGGTAGGTAAAACCACCTTCCGTCTGCCGAACCGCCAAACGCTCAAATTCGGCTTGCGCCATACCGATTCCACGTTCGGCGAAATCATGCCTTCGCGTATTATCGGCCCCATCAGTTGGGATGCGTCCGTCCTCAACAAAATTGCCGAATGGCCGCAGGCATGGGTAAAACAGCGTTCCTACAATATCGACTATTCGTGGAAGCCCGAGGGCAGCCGTTGGATAGATTTCGATGCCACGCTTTGGACAACGCGCACCAATTCTAAAACCAATACCGCAGGCGGTTCACCCGGCGATACCGTTTATGAAGATTTGGTATTTCAACGGGCATGGGATGAGTACGACAGATGGCAGAAATACACCCCCGAAGAGCGTCAAGAATTGCTGAATGCAGGCTTTGAAACCCCAAAACCGCCCAAACCCGAAACGCCCAATACCAACGGACGCTTCAACACTATTGAAGGCAACGCCTATTACGCCCGTAACAACCGTACAGGCTTTCAATTCTCCAACCGTATGAAATTGAGCGACAAACTGTCGTTGACCTTGATGGGCGATTTTCAAAACGAAAAACTGACATCGCGCAATGATTTTTCAGACGAGCTGGAGCGGGGAGGATACGACAAATATCGGGAAGAACTTGAAAACAGCACCATCAGGGCAAATTACGGATTAAACGAATTCGGCGTACCGCGCAACGGCAAACGGCGCGAATACAATCTGGGCTTCAATTTCCGCTACGAACCCTTCCGCTGGCTGACGTTGACGGCGGGAGGACGATATACCAATTTCCAGCTTCAGGATAAAAGCAAACGTTTGGAAAGCGGTACGTATAAGACCGGCTATCCGTTAGAAATGAACAGGGGGATAAAATATTCGATCGGCAGGGTTGCCACGCCGCAAGAATACGCGGATTACAAGGCAATTGACGATGCCTTGGCGAATGGCAGTCTTGATTATGGAGTTTTATATGAGACAGAGGAATACGCAGAACAAAGAAAAAAACATGCACAAATTAGCCTGTCGTTACAAGTCAACTCGCAAAATATTCCGATTTTGACAGATGATCGCGAAAAATGGGTCAATCCTAATGAAAAGGTGGATTTCTATTGGTTGAAAGACGATAAAGGCCGTCTGAATATGCAGGATCATCCCCTTATCAATGGCAGCATTCCTGATTTGCACACTAAAGTCCCTAATCCTGTATATGACCCGTCTATTCCAGACAGTCCGCAGTTTGTGCCTAAGTATTATAACGTTGATGCAAGCGTATATACGACTCCAATGACCGAAGCCGAAAAACAGAGAGCAATGAAGCAGAAAGGCAGCGGTTGGGTGCCCGCATTTTCTGCCACTGTCAATTTTACTGATTACAGCCGCGCCTATTTGCGCTATACCGAAACCCTGCGCTACCCCAGCATTTTTGAAGGGACGTACGGCTTTTCTACTGCCGCCGGCTCATTCAACCGCATGGGCTATGGCTGGCGGCCCGAACACGCCAAAAACTGGGAAGTCGGCTATATTCATGATTTGACAGGACTGTTACCGAAAATGAAAAAAGCGGATTTCCGCATCAACTACTTCCATAACAAGACCAAAAACGTTATCGATAGGGACAGCAATCTCGAATTCGAACAATTCGACAGACAAATCCGCAGTGGTGCCGAGCTGTCCACCCGCTTCGATACCGGACGCGTCTTTGGTAGCCTGAACGTATTCCGCAGCCTGAAAAACAAAATGTGCGACGAAACCTTCCAATGGTCGACTGTGACTGCGGGAGATGTCGATGCAACATATTTTGCCGAAACCGGCAAAACCATGAGTCGCCCCGTCTGCAATCACGGAGGTTTGAGCGATTCGGGCTATCTGGCAAGCGCGCTTCAGCCACGCTGGTCGATTGATGCCGAATTGGGCAGCCGCTTTCTTGCCAACAGACTGGAAACAGGCGTGCGCCTTCATTACCACAGCCGCGTCTATGAAAACCGCAATGATGCGTGGCAGCCTAACTACAACATATTCAATCAATATAGGGGAACTAATCATAAACCCCAATATAACGATATGCGCTGGCAGCCTGTTGCGGTATGGGATGCCTACCTGCGCTACAAAATCGGCAAAAACCTGACTGCCGAGCTGGTAGGCAGCAATCTGACCAACCGCTACTACCTCGACCCGATGAGCCGCTCCTATCTGCCCGCACCGGGTAGAACCATCAGGATAGGGATTACGGGCAAGTTCTAAAATAGTTTCTAGATTCAATTATCGAAATTCTGATATTAGCAAAATGTAAATTTTCAGAAATGATAATAATTCATGTTTCTATTTCCTAAAAATAGGAATATACTTACCTTACTTTTCCAAGAGGGCGGATTTGTAAGTTTGATTCAGATTCTTCTTGAGAAAGTTCGTTGATTTTGTAAATTTTTATTTTGGAGTGAATTATGAAACTCGTAAAAACCGTTGCGGTATTGAGTGTTGCGTTTGCCGCTTCTTCTGCATTTGCTGCCAATCCGGCTTCAGGCCTCTCTTCAAATAACAATGTAAAAGGGGTTAAACATATTGTCCCGACAGTGGAGACTAACCGAAACGACGTGAATTTCGGTAAGGCTGCCATTAATGTGGTTGACTCAAATGCAAGAACCACAAATAAAAATGGTCTTGCCAACAATCAGCCGGTCTCTTTTGCTAAGATTGATACGACGGCAAACAAATTCTTTGTCAAAACGTTTGCTCACGGTACTTTAGGTAAAGATAAAAACGGCGTTACCGTTGCGAATCTGTACCGTATGAAAGGTATTGTTTGGGACAATATTCCAAGAATGCCCGACCATTCCCATTTAGGCCGTTTATCTTATTCCAAAGTCGGTAATATGGATGTTTACTTCGGCGACTGGTCTGCCGTTCCTTCCGGTGCGGCTGTCGGTACGAAAGGTACGAATTACACTGCCTTCTACAGCGGCACGGGCCGAACCACCAATCTGCCGACTACGGGTACTGCCACTTATACGGTTAAGGGTATCAACCAATATCATACGCAAAATACAGCCCTCTTAAACGGTACGCTGAAAGCTGATTTCGGTAAACGGACGCTAAACGGCGAAATGAAACGTACGGGTTTGAATGTCGCCATCAACAATGCCACGATTAATACGGCTCAGGCTTCCTTCTCCGGTAAAGCTACGGCAAACAAAGTGGCCGGTACGACCCGTGGTCATTTCTTCGGCAACCAAGGCGCGGCGATTGCGGGCGTGGCTGATTTTGGTCGAAATAGTGAACTCAACACTGCCTTTGGCGGTACGAAAACCGGCAAATAATGAATCATAATGCGATAAGGCGGACGGTTTTTGTCGTTTCCCATTCCGTCCGCCTATAAAACACAAATCATCCGACACACAATGCACATCGTACAGGGCCGTTCGGAAATATCGGGCTTCGCAATGCGTTTAAGCCGGTATTTTCCGAACGGTCCGTGAGTTTGAAGGCGTGCTGTTTCGATGGGCTTGAGAAGCCCATTTTTCAGACGACCCGGCAGGGGCTTTCATGCAAATAAACAATGCTCTTGCCCGGTAAAGATGAAATGTCAGTTTTTCTTTGAAAAGGCCGTCTGAAAAACAAAGCCGTCCGACACACAGGAAAGAATTTTATGAAACGCCTTTTGCTCCTTCCTTTTTTTATCAGCCTGCTGCCCCACGCGTTTGCCGACGACAGGGAAGACCGCTTCATGCAGCTCAAACAGGGAACGGAACTCCGCCGCGCGCAGCAGGAAAGGAATGAAGCGGACAATACGGCGATTGAGTTCGGCGCGGGAGAAGTGCAGGACGGCGAAGATTTGGCGTTGTCGCTGATGAAGGCGGTCAACGCGCAAAACGAGGAGGAAACGGCACGGCTGTTGGACATTTACCGCCGTCAGGATGATTACGATCCCGATATAGTGCTGTTTGCCGAGGCCAATCAGGCGGTGTTCCGCGACGATTTGAAGGCCGCGCTGGCGAAATACCGCGAGCTTTATCGCAAAAATCCCGAATTTCTGCGCGGCCGCCTGGATTTGGCGCGGCTGCTGTTTATAGACAAACAAAACAAAGAATCAGCGGCATTGTTCGACGGCATCGATATTCCCGAAGTGCCCGCCGTCAATGAGAAAATCAAAGTGTTTGCCGACGCTTTGAAGAAACGCGATGCGTGGAGCGGCTCGGTTTCGTTCGGCGCGGGTTACGACACCAACTTAAACCAGTCGTCGGGCGCGACGGTCGTCCGCAATCAGACAAGCTGCGGTTTCGATTCGAACGGGCAGCCGATTCTGGACGATGCCGGAATGCTGTCCTGCCGCGACGAACAGCTTGACGCCTACGCGCCCGATGCGTTGAAAAACCGGATGTGGGTATATGAAGCCAACTTGAGCAGACGCATTTCGCTCAACGGCCACCACGGCCTGCAACTGGGCGGCTACGCATGGGGCCGGCTCTATCCCGGCAACAAGGAATACGGCGAACACAATATCAACGTCAGCCCCGCTTACAGTTTTCAGAGCAAAGACCATTCCTTCAGTATCGGCCCGCAGGTGCAATACGAATGGTCGGGCGGGAAACTGCGCGACAGCAGCGCCGGCATCAGCACGGCATACAGCCGCACCTTTTCCGACCAAGCCTCGCTGGGCGTGCAGTTCGACCACAAATACGACCGCTACCGCGGCGAATTAAAACATTTCAACGGCCCGCAAACGCTTCTGTTCACCACCGCCATCTACGCCCTGCCGAAAGACTGGCTGGTATTCGGCGGCTACGACTACCTGCGCAAAAACAGCCGCGAAAAAGTGGATTCCTACCGCCGGCACGGCCTGCGCGCGGGCGTCAACAAACGTTTCGAATTCGGCATCGACGCCACCTTTCAGGCAATCTGGCGCAAAACAGCCTATCAGGACTACCATGCCTGGCTGGAAACCCGCCGCCATGATTTCGAACGCACCTATCAGTTGGACATCAAATTTGACCGTCCGTCCTTCCACGGCATCACGCCCGTTTTCAGTATCAAACACACCGACAACAAAAGCTCGTCCTGGCTGAACCGCTACAAACGCAACGAATTTACCGTCAAAGCAGAATACAGGTTTTAAGCTCCCGAGGTCGTCTGAAAACGAATTTTCAGACGACCTCGAAGGTTTCTGTTGCATAAGCTGTCAGCTAAGGAGTCGGTTTTGTAAGAGTGCTATTTTTATCCCGAATACACGTTATAATACGAACCTTATTCCCAACCCGATTCGAGATCCTGTTTTCAGACGACCTTTAAGATAAAAGGTCGTCTGAAAACGTTTGTCCCGTCCATACGCATCCGCCGAACTATGATTCCATCCGATTTCATTGACGAGCTTCTGGCCAAAGTCGATATTGTCGATATTATCGACGAGCAGGTTCCGCTGAAGAAGGGCGGGGCGAACTATATGGCTTGTTGTCCGTTCCACAAGGAAAAGACGCCGTCGTTTTCGGTCAGTCCGATCAAGCAGTTTTATCATTGTTTCAGTTGCGGGGCGCATGGTTCGGCGATTGGTTTTGTGATGGAGCATCAGGGGCTGTCGTTTCCGGAGGCGGTGCAGTTTCTTGCCGACCGCGTGGGCATGGTCGTGCCTAAAGTGCGCGGGCAGACCGATAATCCCGAAGTCCGTGCCGAACGTAAGAAAAAACAGCAGACGCTGGAGGAAACAACGGCTGCGGCGGCTGATTTTTATGCGCAACAGTTGAAATTCAATCCGGCGGCGAAGGAGTATTTGGACAAGCGCGGCTTGAGCGCGGAAGTCATCGCGCATTATGGTTTGGGCTACGCCCCCGACGGCTGGCGGCCTTTGGCGCAAGTGTTCCAACCGTACCCGAATACCGCTTTGGTGGATACGGGGATGGTGATTGACAATGAGGGTCGGCATTATGACCGCTTCCGTCATCGGATTATGTTCCCCATCCGCAATCCGCGCGGGCAGGTCATCGGTTTCGGCGGCAGGGTGTTGGACGACTCGAAGCCGAAATATTTGAATTCGCCTGATACGCCTTTGTTTGATAAAGGGAAAAATCTTTACGGCTTGTATGAAGGTCGTGCTGCGGTCAAAGACGCAGGTCGGATTTTGGTGGTCGAAGGTTATATGGACGTGGTCGCGCTGGCGCAGTTCGGCGTGGGCTACGGCGTGGCGGCTTTGGGCACGGCGACGACGGCGGAACACGTCAAAATCCTGATGCGGCAGGCGGACAGTATTTATTTCTGTTTCGACGGCGACAGCGCGGGGCGGAAGGCGGCTTGGCGCGCGCTGGAAAACGCGTTGCCGCAGTTGAAAGACGATAAATCGCTGCATTTTTTGTTCCTTCCCGAAGAACACGACCCCGACAGCTACATCCGCGCCTACGGCAAAGCGCAATTTGAAGATGCGCTGTTGAATCAAAGCAAGCCTTTGTCGGAATATTTTTGGGAACATCTTTCAGACGACCTCAATCTCAATACGCAGGAAGGTAAGGCGGAATTGGTGAAAACCAGTTCGCCGCTTTTGGCGCAGATTACCGCGCCGGCATTGGCTTATCTGTTGAAACAACGGCTTAGCGAGCTGGTCGGCATCGACCCCGACAATCTCGCCCAACTGCTGGGGCAGGAAGCGCCAAAGCGGCACGTCAAACAAAAAAACTACAAACTGCCTCCGATTTCCGTCAAACAGCCTGTCATGTTGACGCTGGTGCAACGGCAAATCCGCAGCCTCTTGATAAATCCGGATTGGGCTGCATATATAGACCTGCCCGATTATTTGGCGTTGGACGGCGATTTTGCCTGCCTTGCCAATCTCGCCGAAACCATTAAAAGCCATGCCGCCGTACCTGCTACCGCGCAGGTTTTAGAGTATATGCGCGGTTCTCCTTACGAAGAAACCGTGAACCAAATCTTCCAATCGACACTCTATTCTGAAGAAATGGAAGGCGGAGGAGACGAAGACCGCGAGAACTTCCAAATCGGCATGAAGAAACTCCTTAACGAGTTAAAATACAAACAAATCGAAACCCTCAAGCAGAAAAGCCTGCAATCGGGTTTGAATGAAAATGAAAAAAAACTCTTGCTGTCGCTTTTGACGGCAAAGCAAAATTGAACGAACGGCAATCCCTGCCGAATCCAGCAACCTTCAGGCCGTCAGAAAAGCATTGTCCCAAGCTGCGAACATGATGATCCCGCAGAACACCCGTTCCAAAGAGCTTTCAGACGACCTCAGAGTGATAACCCAATAGATTGACTTTAAATCGGTTATCACTCTGTTCCGCCTTCAGGTGCATCATGCAAACCGTCGGCACACCATCAGATCAAGAAAGTAATCCATGTCTAAAGACCAAAATCACGAAGACTATCAAGAACAGGACGACAACCGTCCGCTGACCCTCGAAGAGCAGCGCGCCCGCCTGCGCCAGCTCATCATCATGGGTAAGGAACGCGGCTACATCACTTATTCCGAAATCAACGACGCCTTGCCCGACGATATGTCCGATGCGGATCAAATCGACAACATCGTCAGCATGATTTCCGGCTTGGGCATCCAAGTGACCGAACAGGCGCCTGACGCGGAAGATATTTTGTTGAGCGACAACGCTGCCGCCGTAACCGACGACGATGCCGTTGCCGAAGCCGAAGCCGCCTTGTCCAGCGCGGACTCCGAGTTTGGCAGAACCACCGACCCCGTGCGTATGTATATGCGCGAAATGGGGCAGGTTGACCTGCTGACCCGCGAAGACGAAATCATCATTGCCAAAAAAATCGAAAACGCCCTGAAAAACATGGTGCAGGCGATTTCCGCCTGTCCGGGCTCCATTGCCGAAATCCTCGAGCTGATCGAGCAAATCCGCAAGGATGAAATCCGCGTGGACGAAGTGGTCGAAGCCATCATCGATCCGAACGAAGTGTTGCTCAACGAATTGGGCTTGGGGCACTTGGAAAGCGCGTCAAACGACGACGATTCCGGCAGCAGTGAAGAAGATGAAGCGGATGAAGACGACGATGACGACGATTCCGGCAGCGACTCCGAAGCCATGTCCGCCGCGCATCTTGCCGAATTGAAGCAAAAAGTGCTGGAACACTTCGCCTTCATCGAAAGCGAATACGGCAAGATGATCAAAAAGCTGGAAAAACACGACAGCCGTCACCCCGATTATCTGGCGCACCGCGACGCCATCGCCAACAAGCTCTTGGAAGTCCGCTTCGCCACCCGCCAAATCGAAAGCCTCAGTGGCAACCTGCGCAGCCGTGTTGAAAACATCCGCAAGCTCGAACGCGAAATCCGCGACATCTGCCTTGACCGCGTCCATATGGAACGCAACTACTTCATCCAAAACTTCCTGCCCGAAATCACTAACCTGAAATGGGTGGAAGAAGAAGTCGCCAAAGGCAGGGTCTGGAGCGACGCGCTCGACCGCTTCCGCCACGCCATCCTCGAAAAACAAACCGAGTTGGCGAACATGGAAAAAGAAACCCGCATTTCCATCGAAGAGCTGAAAGACATCAATAAAAACATGGTGTCGAGTGAAAAAGAAACCGCAGCCGCCAAGCAGGAAATGATTCAGGCAAACTTGCGCCTGGTGATTTCCATCGCCAAAAAATACACCAACCGAGGTTTGCAGTTCCTTGATTTGATTCAAGAAGGCAACATCGGCTTGATGAAGGCGGTCGACAAGTTCGAATACCGCCGCGGCTACAAATTCTCCACCTACGCGACATGGTGGATCCGCCAAGCGATTACCCGCTCGATTGCCGACCAGGCGCGCACCATCCGTATTCCGGTGCACATGATTGAAACCATCAACAAGATGAATCGCATCTCCCGCCAGTATCTGCAAGAAACCGGCGAAGAGCCCGATTCCGCCAAACTTGCCGAGTTGATGGAAATGCCGGAAGACAAAATCCGCAAAATCATGAAAATCGCCAAAGAGCCGATTTCGATGGAAACCCCGATCGGTGACGACGACGATTCGCATTTGGGCGACTTCATCGAGGACGCCAACAACGTTGCCCCTGCAGACGCCGCGATGTACACCAGCCTGCACGAAGTCACCAAAGAAATCCTCGAAAGCCTGACCCCGCGCGAAGCCAAAGTCCTGCGTATGCGCTTCGGTATCGACATGAATACCGACCACACGCTCGAAGAAGTCGGCAAACAGTTTGACGTAACCCGCGAACGTATCCGTCAAATCGAAGCCAAAGCCCTGCGCAAACTGCGTCATCCGACCCGCAGCGACCGCCTCAGAAGCTTCCTTGACAGCGAAGACAGCAAACTGTAAAACAGTAAACCGCAGGTTTATCCCTGCGGTTTTTTATGGG
>NZ_KV821552.1:11400-30046 GCF_001815675.1 Neisseria sp. HMSC065D04 | reverse complement strand
TTTTTTACTTATCATCTTCGTGGGCAAAGCCCACGCTACGACTTTATAACAGCAAACCGCAGGTTTATCCCTGCGGTTTTTTATGGGTAAGAGGTCGTCTGAAACAGGAGTTGTACGTTTTCAGACGACCTGTTTTGCATTCATTGCACTATGGTCGGTTGAAACCCATAGCGTGGGCTTTGTCCGCGGATAATAGAGAAAGTTTCGGCAGCTTTTTTACTTATCATCTTCGTGGGCAAAGCCCACACTACATCGCGTTATTTTTTCTAGACCGGCTGGCAACCAAAACATAGTTTGCAAAAAAAAGGTTGTCTGAAAACCGGTTTCCGTGTTTTCAGACGACCTTTTCTATATTTTCACTTAATCATCAAACCATTCATTCTTTCGCCGTGTTCATCAGCCGCAGGGCTTTGAGGCGGCCGATTTCTTTTTGGTATTCCACCAAGCCGATAAATGTTCCGTTTCTGTCGTAAACGCGGATGGGCTGGTCGGCGGGGATGTCTTCGGTAAACTGCGGGCGCTGGCCGCATTTGAGCATGGCTACGGCGCGGTCGTTCAGTTCGATTTTGGGGAGGTGCCGCACTAAAACGTCGCAAGGCAGGAGCAGGGCGTCGCGTTCGGTTTCGTCTAATGCTGCCAAGGCGTCGAGCGTGTGGCTTTCGCGGATGGTGAAACCGGCGGTTTCGGTGCGGCGCAGGGCGGTCAGGTGGGCGAATGTGCCGATGTGTTTGGCGATGTCTTCGCTGAGGGTGCGGATGTAGGTGCCTTTGCTGCAACGTACGTCGATGACGGCTTTGGGCGCGTCAAACTCGGTAATATCAATGGCGTAAATGGTGATGTCGCGCGGTTTGCGTTCGATGACGATGCCTTTACGGGCGTATTCGTACAGCGGTTTGCCTTCGTGTTTGAGGGCGGAAAACATCGGCGGCACTTGGCGGATGTTGCCTGTCAGGGCTTGGCAGGCCGTCTGAAATTCGGCTAAGGAAATATCGGCGCGGGCGGTGGCGATGATTTCGCCTTCGGCATCGCCGGTGCTGCTGGCTTCGCCGAGTTTCAGCGTGGCGGTGTAGGCTTTGTCGGCATCCAGCAGATATTGGGCGAACTTGGTTGCTTCGCCGAAGCAGACGGGTAAAAGTCCGGTCGCCAAAGGATCGAGCACGCCGGTATGCCCCGCTTTCTCGGCGTTGTAGAGACGGCGGGTTTTTTGCAGGGCGGTGTTGCTGGAAAGTCCTTCAGGCTTGTCGAGCAGGAGGATGCCGTTGACGGGGCGTTTGGCGGGTTTGGCGGTCATGATGATGGGGAAGGGTAAGTGGCAGTTGTATGGGTGGGAAAGATTGCAAAAGGTCGTCTGAAAACAGGTTCGCGCTTTGACTGCGGCGTTTTCGGACGACCTTTACCTTTAATCTTCCACCGGCTTTTCCGCCGCCACTTGGTCGATGAGGCTGGAAATGCTCATGCCGCGTTCGAGCGATTCGTCGTATTTGAAGTGCAGTTCGGGCGTTTTGAAGAGTTTGATGCGTTTCGCCAGCTCGCTGCGCAAATGACCTTTGGCGTGTTCCAAGGCTTCTTCGGTGATGTTGCGGGTGCTGTCGTCGAGGACGGTGTAGAACACGGTGGCGTGGCTGTAATCGCGGGTGACTTCGACTTCGTTGATGGTGATGAAGCCTGCGCGCGGGTCTTTCAGGCCGGTGTGGACCAGCTCGGCCAGTTCGCGCATGATTTGTTCTTTGACACGGTCTTGGCGGGCATAGCCGCGTTGCGGTTTTCTCATGGTTTTCCTTAAACGGCGGCGGCCGTTTCAACTTTGTTTTCAGACGGCCTGTGTGAAATAAATGCGGTATTATAACGGATATACGGCAATTTGAGGTCGTCTGGAAAGGAGTTTGGCTATGCGGAAAATCAAAATCGGATTGGCGGGGTTCGGCATGTCGGCGCAGGTGTTCCATCTGCCGTTTTGGCGTGCGGATGCGCGGTTTGAAGTCGTGCGTGTGTTTGAACGCAGCGGCAATAGGGCGCAGGAAGTCCTGCCGCAGGCGCAGATCGTGCGTTCGTTTGAGGAGTTGCTTACCGACGATGTCGATTTGGTGGTCGTGACCACGCCGAACCAGACGCATTTCGATTTTGCCGCTCAGGCTTTGCGTGCGGGTAAAAATGTGGTGGTGGAAAAACCGTTGTGCGCCACGGCGGTGCAAGCCTTGGAACTGGCGGAACTTGCCGAGCGGCAGGGCGTATTGCTGACTGTTTACCAAAACCGCCGTTGGGACAGCGCGCCGCTGACCGCCAAAAAACTGCTTTCAGACGACCTTTTGGGCGAAATTGTGGATGCAGAGTTTCGTTTCGAGCGTTATGCGGCTGCCTTGAACAAAAAACGCTGGAAGGAAACCGGCGAGGCGGGCGTAGGGCTGGTGTACGATTTGGGTTCGCACCTCATGGATATGGCGGTCGATATTTTCGGGATGCCCGACGAGCTTTATGCCGACGTGCGCTATCAGCATGAAGGAGCAGTCAGCGACGACAATTTCTATATCGCGCTCTATTACGCCGACGGCAAAAAAGTCGCCCTGACCGCAAGCAAATATGCCCGCGAACCTTTGCCGTTCATGACCTTGCACGGCAAACGCGGTTCATACGTCAAACAAAACGCCGACAACCAAGAAGCCCTGCTGCTCGGCGGCGCGCAACCCGTCGGGGCGTGGAACCGTGAGCCGCAAGACGAATGGGGCATCCTGCATACGGAAATCGATGGGGCGGTTGTCCGCAAAAAAATCGAAAGCGTCAGTGGCAATTATGCGGCGTTTTATGAAAACCTTTATGACGCGCTGCAAGGCAAATCTCCCGCAGCGGTGCAGCCGCGCCAAGTGGCGGATGTGCTGGGGCTGCTGGAAAAAGTATATGAAAGCGCGAAATCGGGGTGTCGGGTGAAGGTGTAGGGAGCGGTTTAAACCGCCAGATAGAAGAGTGGGGCAAAACCATTGGGGAAACGTAAGCCTGAAGATCGCAGAAAATAAGCCGCCGTTGCGTATCCTTTATTTTGTTTCGTTATAAAAAAAAGTATAATCACACCCATTCAAAAACAATCCGAGGCCTGCCAAATGAACGTAACCGTTATCAATCACCCCCTTGTCCGCCACAAACTCACGCTCATGCGCGAGGCCGATTGCAGCACTTACAAATTCCGCACCCTCACTACCGAGCTGGCGCGCCTGATGGCTTACGAAGCCAGCCGTGATTTTGAAATTGAAAAATACATTATCGACGGCTGGTGCGGTCAAATCGAAGGCGACCGCATCAAGGGCAAAACCTTGACCGTCGTCCCGATTTTGCGTGCCGGTTTGGGTATGCTCGACGGCGTGCTCGACCTGATTCCGACTGCCAAAATCAGCGTGGTCGGATTGCAGCGCGACGAAGAAACGCTCAAACCCGTTTCCTATTTTGAAAAATTCGTGGACAGCATGGACGAACGCCCCGCGCTGATTATCGACCCCATGCTCGCGACCGGCGGTTCTATGGTGGCTACCATCGACCTGTTGAAGGCGAAAGGCTGCAAAAATATCAAAGCGTTGGTACTCGTTGCCGCGCCCGAAGGCGTCAAAGCCGTCAATGAAGCGCATCCCGACGTCACCATCTACACCGCCGCCCTCGACAGCCATCTGAACGAAAACGGCTACATCATCCCCGGCTTGGGCGATGCGGGCGATAAGATTTTCGGTACACGCTGATTCGTGATTTGAGGTCGTCTGAAACTGAATGTATGGGTTTCAGACGACCTTTTTATAGTGGAGTAACTTTAAATCAGGACAAGGTGACGAAGCCGCAGACAGTACAGATAGTACGGAACCGATTCACTTGGTACTTCAGCACCTTAGAGAATCGTTCTCTTTGAGCTAAGGCGAGGCAACGCCGTACTGGTTTAAAGTTAATCCACTATACAAGGTATTTTTCGTTGAAAATCCCATGTTAGAAAGGACAACCATGAGCTTCCAAGACAACCTCGCCGCCATGCCCGACATCGGTCATTTGAGCGGACTCGACATCCTCGACGCACAAGGCAAAGCCATCCATCACATCCCAAACGAGCCCGGCAAGCAAGGCTCGCTGAAACTCTACAACGCTTTGGCATTGAATTTCGGCGGTAAACTCGATGCCACCGCCGCTGCACAGGGTTTGGATTGGTTTGCCGAACATGTTGCCGACGCGCAAGCCAATCCGGGCAAACATCCCAATATCGATTTGCTGTTGCAAGTGAAAAACGAAAACCTCAGATTGCTTCTAAAGCCGGTTAACGCTTAAACATCAGCTAAGCGAAAGGTCGTCTGAAAACAGAAATCCTGTTTTCAGACGACCTTTTTTCATGAAACCGTTTCGTTATAAATAAAATTGTTATATTATAACCAATCAAATTTCTACCCGATACATTTGGAGAACCCATGAAAAAAACCGCATTGTTCATCGCATCCGCGCTCCTGTTCAGCACAACCGCCCAAGCACACCGCGTCTGGGTCGAAACCGCCCATACACACGGCGGCGAATACCTGCAAGCCGAATTGGGCTACGGCGAGTTCCCCGAACTCGAACCCATTGCCAAAGACCGCCTGCACATTTTCAGCAAGCCCATGCAGCTGATTACCGAAAAAGGCAAAGAAAATCTGATTCAAAAAGGGACGTACAACTACCAGTACCGCAGCAAACTCCCTGTCAAAGACGGCAGCTACCTCGTTACTGCCGAATACCAACCGACCTTCTGGTCTAAAAACAGCGCAGGCTGGAAACAGGCGAGCATCAAAGAAATGCCTGACGCCAGCTATTGCGAACAAACCCGAATGTTCGGTAAAAACATCGTCAACGTCGGACACGAAAGCGCAGACACCGCTGTCATCACCAAGCAAGTCGGACAACATCTGGAAATCGTTCCGCTGGACAACCCCGCCAACGTCCACGTCGGCGAACGCTTCAAAGTCCGCGTCCTTTTCAACGGCGAGCCGCTGCCGAACGCCACCGTTACCGCCACATTTGACGGTTTTGACACCAGCGACCGCAGCAAAACCCACAAAACCGAAGCCCAAGCCTTCTCCGATACCACGGACGACAAAGGCGAAGTCAGCATCATCCCCCTGCGTCAAGGCTTCTGGAAAGCCAGCGTAGAACACAAAGCCGATTTCCCCGATCAAAGCGTGTGCCAAAAACAGGCGAACTACACCACCCTGACCTTCCAAATCGGTCATACGCATCATTAATATCCAATAACAAAGGTCGTCTGAAAACCATATTGCAGGGTTTTCAGACGACCTTTTTATCTATATTTTAAAATTAAGATATTTTTGAGAAATAAAATTTTAGTAATCTGTGTAAACAGTTAGGTTACCTGTTCTCCAATGTTCTGTATCCCATGATAGAACATCTGGTAAATCTTTATAAATAGCTCGTTGTCTAAATCTAGGCTGTCCGTCTTTTGTGAACCAATAATTTATTACTGTTGTTGATTTAGGCGGAGAAATTTTTTTCTTTTCGTTTAAAGAGGGTTGCCAGAAATAAATAATCAGGGCTTCAGCCATTTCAAGATAATAACGGCTCGCATTTGCTGGCACAACCACTGTTCCTAACCAAAATTCCTGTTCTCTTGTAATAAGTGGGAGTTTATGATGATTCCTAAATCTTGAGGAGAAATTTCCTTCCGTAATCCCACAATATTGGATGGAATTATCACCTCTTTCATATTTTTGTTTGCCTGCCGCAAGATACAATCCATTTCTCAACTCTGGATTGTTAGTAATATCATCGTATGAATATGGACCTTTCCAATTAATAATCAGCGTAGTATGTTCTGACATTTCATGACCTCAGGTAGTGATTTCAAATTTCACAAAAATAAATATTAAATATAAATAATAATATTTAATATTTTATCAGATAATCTCATGAATTAGTATTTTATTATTAATATTAATTTTAATGATCTTAATCAAGGCTTATGCGGCGCAAACGTCCATTGCCCAAGCGCCAAGCCCAAATCGAATAGATTCAGACGACCTATCGCCACTCTGACCAAACGCAGGCACGGAAAACCCGCCTTAGCCGTCATCCGCCTGACTTGCCGGTTTTTTCCTTCCGAAATCCGAATTTCCACCCAAAAATCAGGCACGGACTTGCGCACGCGGATAGGCGGTACGCGCGGACACAAAACATCCGCTTCGCCCGCTTCCAACACGCGGACCTTTGCCGGACGCGTGACAAAATCTCCCAAATCCACACCGCGCCGCAGCATATCCAACTTCGCTTCGTCAGGCGAACCTTCCACCTGCGCCCAATAAGTTTTCTCCAGCTTAAACTTAGGATCTGCAATCCGCGCCTGCAAACGCCCGTCGTTCGTCAGTAGCAGCAAACCCTCGCTGTCCGTATCCAAACGTCCCGCCGGATAAAAGTCCGGCAGCGACACATAATCTTTCAAACACCCATACTTTTCATGCGCCGAAAACTGGCAAATCACGCCATAAGGCTTGTTCAATACGATTAAATCATTCATTTTCATCACATCCTGAAACCAAGCATGAATTGTACCAGCCGCCGTATACGGGCTACAATTTCACGCTTCTTTATATTTTATACAAATGATTTCATACGGTTAAAAAATACCCTGAAGCCCGGCTTGACACGCCCGAGCCAAACCAGTATATTACGCACTTCCTTAGGAGTAATGGCTGAGAGGCTGAAGGCACTTCCCTGCTAAGGAAGCATGTGGGGTCAACCTGCATCGAGGGTTCGAATCCCTCTTACTCCGCCATCATACGAAAACCCGTCGATTATCCGACGGGTTTTCTTTTTAGCGTTTTTGTGAAAACAAGGATAACTGACAGGCAAACCGTCAAACTTGACGTTTACGGAACATGAAAGCGTTTGCGCGCAGGTTGGATTGCCGTTGAAACCGATTATTAAGCACGGCAATCATTAAAAATCAAAAAAAGGTCGTCTGAAACCGGATTTCAGACGACCTTTTTGTATGTCAGTGCAGCGGCTTATTCTTCCGGAGCGCGGAAGGTGTCGTGGCAGGATTTGCAGCTTGCGCCGGTTTCGCTGTAAGCGGCTTTGATTTCTTCCAGCTTGCCGGTTTGCGCGGCGGCGTTCAGTTTTTCAACGGCTGCGGCGAATTTGTCCTCTTCGGCTTTGAATTTAGCCGCATCAGACCAAACCGCAGGCAGGGCGCGGCCATTGCCTTTGTCGTCAGATTGGAAGAAGGTGAAAGGTTTTTTGCTGGTTTCGGCAAAAGTTGCCGCAGCCTGCTTGAATTTTTCCACGTCGTAAGGCTCTTCGCCTTTTACCATTTTGCCCATGCTGGAGAACTCGGGCATCATGGATTTGAACGCGGTGGTACGGTCTTCGGAGATCGGACCTTTGGGTTGCGCGGGTGCGCCGCCACCGCAGGCGGCAAGGGTCAGGGCAGCGAGCAGCGCCGCTGAGAAGAGTTTGGTATTCATGGCTTTGGTGTCCTGTGATAGTATTTTGTTATTCATATTTTTCAGACAACGTCCGAAGAGGTCGTCTGAAAAGTTGCAATCATACCTGAAATGGGTTTACAAAACGAGAAAAGAAAGGAAATAGTTATGGCGATTTTGGTTACCGGCGCTTCAGCGGGTTTCGGCGAGGCGATGTGCCGCACGTTTGTACAGGCCGGTTATTCCGTTATCGGCGCGGCACGGCGCGGCGAGAAACTGCAGGCATTGGCGGCCGAATTGGGCGAGCGGTTTTATCCTTTGGAAATGGACGTTTCGCGTACCGAGTCGATACGCAACGCGCTCGACAGCCTGCCTGAAAATTTTGCCGAAATCGATTGCCTGATCAACAACGCCGGGTTGGCGTTGGGTTTGGAAACGGCGGACAAAGCAGATTTCGGCGATTGGGAAACCATGATTCAAACGAATATCGTCGGTCTGACTTTCCTAACGCGCCAAATCCTGCCGCAAATGGCGGAGCGCAAGCAAGGCTATATCATGAATTTGGGTTCGATTGCCGGCAGCTATGCCTACGAGGGCAGCAACGTGTACGGCGCGACCAAGGCGTTTGTGCGCCAGTTCAGCATGAACCTGCGCGCGGAATTGGCGGATAAAAACATCCGCGTCACCAACATCGAGCCGGGTTTGTGCGGCGGTACCGAGTTTTCCAACGTCCGCTTCAAGGGCGATGACGAGCGGGCGGAAAAGGTTTATGAAAACGTCGAAGCCATCCGTCCGCAAGACATTGCGGATACGGCTTTGTGGCTCTATCAGCGTCCGGCGCACATGAATGTCAATTCCATCGAAATCATGCCCGTCGCCCAAACGTTTGCCGGTATGAAAGTGATCCGCAATACGCTGCCCGTGCCCGCACAGGCGGAGAGTTTCGAGAAACAGAGTATGTCTTTGTTTGCACGGATTAAGTCGTGGTTCAAATAGGCAGATTGGATGGGATGGGTCGTCTGAACGGTGGCGCTCGGTTTCAGACGACCTCCGAATATCTGCATCTTACATAAACACGTTATAATGTAATCCTCTCCGTTCAGAATTTTAAGGTCGTCTGAAAGCCTTTATGAAACACGCAATCAAACAAAAAATCCTCGAACAGGCACGCCGTGACGGCGTACAGGTAACCGCTTTGCGCGAGCAGGTGCTCGATATCGTTTTGCAGCAAAGCGGCGTGATTAAAGCCTACAACGTCTTGTCGCAGATGCAGCAGCAGAGCGAGGGCGTGGTTGCGCCGCCGACGGCCTACCGCGCCCTTGATTTTTGGGCGGAGCAGGGCGTTTTGCACAAAGTGGCGGCGGTTAACGGCTATATTTTGTGCAGCCACGCGCAGCACGAGTGCGACGACCATTGCCACGACCACGAAGAAGCCGAAGCGCACCATAGCGCGTTTATTTTGGTCTGCACCGAATGCGGCACGGCGGACGAACAAACCCTGAGCCACGAATGGGCGGCACTGCGCGCAGGCGTTGCCGAAAGCGGCTTTGCGCTGAAAGAAGAACACGTTGTTTTAACTGGAATCTGTAAAAAATGTCAGAAGTGAAAAAAACCAAAGTCCACCTGATTTCAGGTTTTCTGGGAACAGGCAAAACCACTGCGCTTAAAAGCCTGATGGAACAGAAAGACCCGAACGAGAAATGGGTCATCATCGTCAATGAGTTTGGAGAAATCGGTATTGACGGTGCCGTATTGAGCGACAACGGTATCCCCGTGGCAGAAATCGCCGGCGGCTGTTTGTGTTGCACCGCCGGCCCGCAAATGGGCGTAACCGTACAGAAAATGCTGCGCGACGCCAAGCCCGACCGCCTGATGATTGAGGCAAGCGGACTGGCGCACGCCGCCAGCGTCATCGACGAATTGAAAGCCAAACCGCTGGATAGTCTTCTGGAAATCGGCGCAGTCTTTACTGTTGTTGATCCGCGCCAGTTCATCAACCCCGATTACGCGCAGCAGGCGTTGTATAAAGACCAAATCGGCATCTGCGACGTATTGGTCGCCAGCAAAACCGATTTATGCACCCCCGAACAGCTTGCCGAATTTCACGACAAAGCGGCAAAACTGTTTCCGCCCAAAGCCAAAGTGGTCGAAGTCCAAAACGCACAGCTCGACATCCAATGGCTGGACATCCCCGTAGTCGAAAAATCACGTTACCGCCTCAAAGCCCTACCGGACAACACCATGGGCTTCCAGTCGCAAGGTTTTACTTTCCCCGCCGGACGCGATTTCGACGGCGAAAAATTGACCAATTTCTTCAACGACCTGACCAAATTCACAGACGGCCTCGTCCGCGCCAAAGGCGTGTTCCAAGTGCTCGGCACATGGGTGTGGCTCAACTGGGTGGACGGGCAATGGGGCGCCAACCAAGTCTCATGGCGCCGCGACTCGCGCTTCGAGCTGATTGCCAAATCGTTTGACGCGGATTTGATTGAGAAGAAACTGCAAGAGGCTTTAGAGAAATAAGCAAGGTCGTCTGAAAGTTTGCCGCAGCAATTTTCAGACGACCCAAGCGATAGTGAAGTCTATTGGTTCAAATATCAGAAGAATATAAAGCAATAATGGTCTTTCAGACGACCTTAAAACCCAAATAGAGGAATACCCCAAGCATGTACCGTTACATCCTCCACCGCCTATTACTCTTAATCCCCACGCTGTTGGGGATTTTGGCGATTACTTTTGCCGTTATCCAATTCGTGCCGGGCGGGCCGGTGGAGCAGATGGTGCAGCAGTTGACGCATGGTGCGGTCAGCGGCGAGACGGCGAATGCGACGGCGGGCAACATTATGAAAAACGGCAACCGCATCAGTCCGGAAGATTTGGCGGCTTTGAATGCGCTGTACGGTTTCGACAAGCCGCCGCTGACGCGGTTTGCGGATATGGTGTGGCGGTTTGCCCGTTTTGATTTGGGCAATAGTTTTTTCCATCATGAAACCGTGTTCGAGCTGGTCAAACAGAAAATGCCGGTGTCGATGAGTTTGGGCTTGTGGACGTTTTTCCTGACTTATCTGATTTGTATCCCATTGGGCATTGCCAAGGCGGTGCGTGACGGCAGCCGTTTTGATGCGGTAACGGGGATGGTGGTGCTGGTCGGTTATACCATACCGCCGTTTGTGTTGGGTTTGGTGCTGCTGGTGTTGTTTGGCGGCGGCAGCTTTTTTGCGTGGTTTCCGCAGGGCGGTTTGGTCGGCGATGATTTTGACACGTTGTCGTGGGCAGGCAAAATCAAGGATTATCTGTGGCACATGGCGCTGCCGATTACGGCTTCGGTGGCGGGCAGTCTGGCGGTAACGACGGTGTTGACGAAAAACGTGTTTCTTGAAGAAATCCGCCGCCAATATGTTTATACCGCCCGCGCCAAGGGTTTGCCGGAAAAGCAGATTTTGTGGAAACACGTTTTCCGCAACGCGATGATTCCGCTGATTACCGGCTTTCCCGCTGCCTTTATCGGCGCGTTTTTCACCGGCAGCCTGCTGATTGAAACCTTGTTCTCGCTCGACGGGCTGGGGCTGCTTTCCTACGAGGCGGTGATGAAGCGCGATTATCCGGTGGTGATGGGGACGCTGTATGTGTTCACGTTGATGGGTTTGCTGGCGAAATTGGTGTCGGATATTTCTTATTCGTGGGTCGATCCGCGCATTCATTTCGGCGGACAGAAATAGGTCGTCTGAAAAATATGTTTCCGAATCATGACTGATAAACCTTTCCAAACCATGAAAACACACACCTCAAATCCCACTTGGCAGGCCTTCAAGCAACACAAACGCGGCTGGTTCGCGCTGCGGATTTTAGCCGTTTTGTTCGCCGTCGCGCTGCTTGCGCCTTTGTGGAGCAACGACAAACCCTTGTGGATACGTTATCAGGGCGAATATTATTTTCCGCTGGTAAACGAATACAACGAAACTGTGTTCGGCGGCGATTTCGATACGCCTGCCGATTACCTCGACCCGCTGATACGCGGCAACATCACGTCAAACGGAAATTACGCCGTTTATCTGCCCAATCCCTACGATGCCGACACGCTCAATGATTTCGACACGCAGCCCGACCCTGCAAGTCCGTCCGAAAGGCACTTGCTCGGCACGGACGACCGTGGTCGCGATGTCTTGGCGCGTTTGGTTTACGGATTCCGCGATTCTCTGCTGTTTGCCCTTGCGCTGACTTTGGTAACGACCGTAATCGGCGTGATCACCGGCGCGGTGCAGGGTTATTTCGGTGGCAAGACCGACCTTTTGATGCAGCGTTTTATCGAAATCTGGGGCGGGATGCCGGAACTTTATTTGCTGATTATCTTGTCTTCGTTTTTTAATCCTAGTTTGCTGATATTGCTGGTGTTGCTGTCGTTGTTCGGCTGGATGGGGCTGTCGGACTACGTCCGCGCCGAATTTTTGAAAAACCGTCAGGCAGATTACGTTTTGGCGGCGCGTTCGATGGGCGTGGGCAACCGCGCGATTATGTGGCGGCACATCCTGCCCAACAGCCTGACGCCCGTATTGGCGTTTCTGCCTTTCCGTATCTCCGGCGCGGTGCTTGCGCTGACCAGCTTGGATTTCCTCGGTTTGGGCGTTCCCGCGTCGCAGGCGAGCTTGGGCGAACTCTTGGCGCAGGGCAAGGACAACTTGGACGCTTGGTGGATAGGCTTGTCCACCGTCGGTACGCTGACGGTTATGCTGCTTTTGCTGGTGATGATAGGCGAGGGCTTGCGTCAGGCGTTTGACGTGCGCGCTAGGGGATAGTATAAGCACGGAGTCTTTGCGGGCGTACATCAATGCGCGACCCGCGCCTTTAGAAGTTTCAGACGACCTCTATAATATTTTACTCACTTCATTTTTAAAGAATTTCAATGAATCAAACACACAACACAAATTTCTACGAAATGCTGTCCGCTGCCTGCCATAAAAACGGCAAAGGTACTGCGGTGTTCAACGACAAAGAAAAAACCACCTACCATGCACTCAAGCGGGAAGTCGATGCCGTAGCCGCATATCTGCAAAATATGGGCGTCAAGTTCGGCGACAAAGTGGCTTTGGCGGTATCCAATTCGCCGGAATTTATCAGCGCCTATTTTGCCGTCTCCGCCATCGGCGCGGTTGCCGTACCGATGAATACGTTTTTGAAAAACAACGAATACGCGTATATTTTGAACGACTGCAAAGCGCGGTTTATGTTTGCTTCGGCAGGTTTGCAGAAAGAATTGAAGGGGCTGAAGAAACAGACCCGAGTCGAGAAAATCATTTGGATAGGCGAGGCGAAAGCGGCGGACGAAGCCGATGTGCGTTTTGAAGAAGCGCGCCGTTTTTCGGGTACGCCCGATTTGAGCCGCCAACCGAAAATCGATGATTTGGCGCATATTATTTACACTTCCGGCACAACAGGCCACCCCAAAGGCGCATTGATCAGCTATGGCAACCTGTTCTCCAACCTTGAAGGCATCGAGCGCATCTTTAAGATTACCAAACGCGACCGCTTCGTCGTGTTCCTGCCGATGTTCCACAGCTTTACGCTGACGGCCATGGTGTTGCTGCCGATTTATATGGCGTGTTCGATTATTTTGGTGAAATCCGTTTTCCCGTTCTCCAATGTTTTGAAACAGGTTTTATTCAAACGCGCGACCGTATTTTTAGGCGTGCCCGCGATTTACACTGCCATGAGCAAAGCGAAAATCCCTTGGTATTTCAGATGGTTCAACCGCGTCCGTCTGTTTATCAGCGGCGGCGCGCCTTTGGCGGAACAAACCATCCTTGACTTTAAAGCGAAGTTCCCGCGTGCCAAGCTTTTGGAAGGCTACGGCTTGAGCGAATGCTCGCCCGTCGTCGCTGTCAACACGCCCGAAAGGCAAAAAGCCCGCAGCGTCGGTATCGCCTTGCCCGGATTGGAAGTCAAAGCCGTCAACGACGAATTGGTCGAAGTGCCGACGGGCGAAGTGGGCGAACTCATCGTCAAAGGCGGGTCGGTCATGCAGGGCTACCTGAATATGCGCGATGCCACGGACGAAGCTATCGTCAACGGCTGGCTGAAAACAGGCGATTTTGTCACGATAGACGAAGACGGCTTTATCTTTATCGTCGACCGCAAAAAAGACCTGATTATTTCCAAAGGGCAAAACGTTTATCCGCGCGAAATCGAAGAGGCGATTTACAAACTCGACGCCGTCGAAGCCGCAGCCGTCATCGGCGTGAAAGACCAATACGCCGACGAAGAAATCATCGCTTTTATCCAACTCAAAGACGGCGAAACGTTGGACGAAGCCGACGTGCGCGCCCATTTGCGCGGACATTTGGCGAATTTCAAAATCCCCAAACAGATTTACTTTAAAGACGAACTGCCGAAAAACGCCACGGGCAAAGTGTTGAAACGGGTGTTGAAAGAGCAGTTTCAGAAATAATAAGCGTTCAGACGACCTCGGTTTGCGGGTTTGAATCAGAGGTCGTCTGAAAAGCAGAAAGCCGATGTTTGCTGGGCGCTTTTTTTGTTCATCATCAGATATTGGCTTATTGCTTCGTAAAGATTTCTGCCCGTGCGGCGGGTATTGCCGATTTGATTCCAACCGTTTTCCGTTTTCAGACGACCTCGATACCATGACGAAACCCATCCTTGAAATTGAAAACCTAAACGCCTTTTTCCCCGGCAAGCAAGTCCTGCACGATGTCAGCCTGACCGTACAGACCGGCAGGAAACTGGCATTGGTCGGCGAGAGCGGCAGCGGTAAAACCGTGTTGGCGCAGGGCATCATGCGGCTGAATCCGCTGGTGTCGTTTGACGGTCGTCTGAAATTTTGCGACAACGATTTGCTGACCCAATCTGAACGCGCCCTGCAAAAGCTGCGCGGGCGGGAAATCGGCATGGTGTTCCAAGAACCGATGACCGCGCTCAACCCCGTGATGCACGTCGGCGCGCAGATTGCCGAAGTGCTGACCCTGCATCTGGGTTTGGACAAAAAACAGGCATGGGCGAGGGCGGTCGAACTCTTGGCGGAAACCGGCATCCGCGAGCCGGAGCAGAAAGCCTTTGCCTATCCCTTCCAGCTTTCCGGCGGACAGCGGCAGCGGGCGATGATTGCGATGGCGGTTGCCGCCGAACCCAAGCTCCTGATTGCCGACGAACCGACCACCGCCTTGGATGTCGCCGTGCAGGCGCAGATTCTCGATTTGTTGGCGCGCTTGCAGCAGGCGCACAACATGACCATGCTCTACATCACCCACGACCTGAACCTTGTCCGCCGCTTTGCAGACGACGTCGCCGTGATGCGTGGCGGACGCATTGTTGAAACAGGTGCAGCGGCGGAAGTGTTTGCCCGTCCGCAACACGAATACACGAAAATGCTGTTGAACGCCGGTGCCGCGCGCAAGGTTGTGCCTTTGGCGGACAACCCCGCCACCGTCTTGCAGGCGGAGCAGCTTTCCGTTGCCGTCAAAGAAACGGCGGGCTGGTTCAAAAAACGCAGCAAAACCCTGCTGGAGCCGGTTTCCTTCGATTTGAAAGCGGGCGAAACGCTGGGCATCATCGGCGAAAGCGGCTGCGGTAAAACCACGCTGGCAAAAGCCGTGATGCACCTTATCGACGCGGAAGGTCGTCTGAAAATCAACGGCGAAGCTTGGACGCGCGAATCGAGGCGCGACATCCAAATGGTGTTTCAAGACCCGTTTGGCGCATTCAACCCGCGCATGAACGTCTTTAATATCGTTTCCGAAGCCCTGCGCGTCCACGAACCCGATTTGTCCCGCGCAGAAATGCGGCAGCGTGTGCAAGACGTATTGCGGCAGGTCGGGCTACCCGAAGACGCGCTCGAACGCTATCCGCACGCCTTTTCCGGCGGACAACGCCAGCGGCTCGCCATCGCCCGTGCCATCATCGTCCGCCCGAAAATCCTCGTTTTGGACGAACCCACCAGCGCGCTCGACGTACAATGGCAGCAACAGATTCTGGAGCTGCTCGCCGATTTGCAGAAAAAACACGGTCTCAGCCTCATCATCATCAGCCACGACCTCGCCGTCATCCGCGCCCTGTCGCACCGCGTGATGGTGTTGAAAGACGGCAAAGTCGTCGAAGAGGGAGGCTGCGAAACTGTATTTGCCAACCCTTCCAGCGATTACACGCGCCATCTGATGAGCTTTAGGGCAGGCTGAACTGTCGGATAGGTCGTCTGAAAAACATTAGCCAATCCCGATGGCAACCTTACAAAAAAGCTATTACACTTTTGCGACACTTGAAATTTTCAGCCCCAAGCCCTATCCTGCACAACATCTGATTCAATTTGACACAAAAAGGAAAAACTCATGAGCAGCGAACTGATTATCCACACCACCGATGCAAATTTCGAACAAGACGTTTTGAAATCCGACGTTCCCGTATTGCTGGACTTCTGGGCACCTTGGTGCGGCCCTTGCAAAATGATCGCTCCGATCTTGGACGACATCGCCGCCGAATTTGAAGGTCGTCTGAAAGTCGTTAAAATCAACATCGACGACAACGAAACCACCCCCGCCAAATTCGGCGTGCGCGGTATTCCGACGCTGATGGTGTTCAAAAACGGCGAAAACGTCGCCACCAAAGTCGGCGCTTTGGCAAAAGGTCAGTTAACCGCATTTGTAAACGCTTCTTTGGCTTAAGTTTCAACAACGCAAAAGGTCGTCTGAAAATGTTCAGACGACCTTTTTGTATGTTTGGATTTTAGGGAAACGGGATGCTTTACCTGTTCTCTTCTTTATCGTTCGAGGATTTCGGCAAACGGGCATTGCCCGATTAAATTCGTTTTAATCTGCGCTAAAAAGGTCGTCTGAAAACCTAGTATCAGGTTTTCAGACGACCTTTCATGTGTTGACACTTTGTTTGAACATTTATTCCTTGCGTTGCAAAACGGCGGCGAAGAAACCGTCGGTTTGGTGTTTTGCCGAATCGAGGCGCAGGTATTTGCCAGTGTCCAAATCGATTTTCAAACCGGCGAGCAGCTCGGCGCAGTCGAGCAGTTCGTATTCCGGGTGTTCTTCCAAAAAGCGTTCGACCTGCATTTCGTTTTCTTCGGGCAACACGCTGCAAGTGGCGTAAACCAGCCTGCCTTGCGGTTTGACCAGTTTGGCGGCGGCATCGAGGATGCTGTGTTGCTGTTCCAAAAGTTTGGCGACGGTTTCGGGCGATTGGCGGTATTTGAGGTCTGGGTTGCGGCGCAGTGTGCCTAAGCCGGAGCAGGGGGCATCGACCAAAACGCGGTCGGCTTTGCCGGTCAGGCGGGCGATGCGGCCGTCGTGTTCGCTGCTGATGCGTTCGGGGTGGATATTGGTCAGTCCGGCGCGGGTCATGCGGGGCTTGAGGTTGGCAAGGCGTTTTTCGGCGATGTCGAAGGCGTAGATTCTGCCTTTGTTTGCCATTTGCGCGCCGACGGCGAGGGTTTTGCCGCCTGCGCCGGCGCAGAAATCGACGATGATTTCGCCGCGTTTGGCACCGACAAGCAGGGCGAGGAGCTGGCTGCCTTCGTCTTGGACTTCCAGCGTACCGTCTAAAAACAATTCGTGTTTGTTGAGGGCAATTTTGTTTTTCAGGCGGATGCCCCAAGGGGAATAGGGCGTGGCTTCTGCATCGGGGCTTTCGGCTTGAATCAGGGGCAGCACTTTGTCGCGTCTGCCTTTGAGCGTGTTGACGCGGATGTCGAGCGGCGCGGCTTGGTTGGTGCTGCGGCCGAAGGCGAGGATTTCTTCGTCGCTGTTATGTTTTTGCAGTTGCTCCACCAGCCATTGCGGCAATTCGGCGGCGGTATGGAGGTCGTCTGAAAATTCGGTTTTACGCGCTTTGAGGCTGCTGAGGAACTCGGTTTCTTCTTCGTCGAGCAGGTCTTTGATTTGGCTGATGTTGGTGCTTCTGCCGAGAACGAGCGCGGCAAGCGCGGCTTTGCGCGGCTGGGCATGCGGGCGGCGCAGGATGGCACTGATTTTTTGATAATGGCGCAGGGCGGCGAAGGCGGTTTCGGCGATTTCGTGGCGGTCTTGCCTGCCGAGCTTTTTGTGTTCGCGGAAGTAGGCGGACAGAACGGCATCGGCAGGCTGTTTGAAAGTCAGCATTTCGGCCAGGACTTTGGCGGTGTGGTCGAGTTGGATCGGGGTCATGGTGGGTTCGCAATCGGGGGGAAAGGCTTGGATTATACTGGAAAGGTCGTCTGAAAACGTTGAATCGGGTTTCAGACGACCTTCATGATGCGTTCGATTTCATGCCAAAAGCCGTCGGGGCGCAATTCGAGTTTGGCGATTAAGCCGCTTTCGATTTGGCGGACGTCATGGTCGGAAAGGGTTTGCGTCTCGGTGACGCGGGCGGGGGCAAGGTATGCCATGCGGTCGATGAGGTGGTAGTGTGCGCCCTCTGTGGTCGGATATGCCGACCAATCTCGGATAAAGACGCCGCGCCAGCAGTATGGGTTCAGCGGGGCTTCGGCGGAATCTGCGCCGACTGGGAAAAAGCCGATACCGCGTATGATTGAGGCGGGTTGCGGCGCGTCGGGGAGACGGTTTTGCCGCAGGGTTTCGCTGCCTTCGGGGGATTGAAGCAGGGCGAGTTGGCGGGGCAGTTTGGCGGCTTTGGCGGCGAGGGTGTCTTTGGAATTGAGTCCGCACAGGTCTGCGGATTTGCCGCTGCCGCTGCCGTAATATTTGCAGGTCAGTTCGATATGATAGGGTTTGCCGTTGATGGAGGCGATGAAATCGGCGGCGCCTTGCGTGAGGTCGTCTGAAAATACGGGCAGGTTATAGGCGTGTAGCTCGGTATGCGGTGCATGGGCGAACCAAAATACGAGCAGGCGTTCGGCGTAGATGCCGAGTCGGTTGCCGAAGGGGGCGTGTTCGGCGAGATAGTCGTCTAAGGGGGAGGGATTGCCGTCCAAATCCAAAAGATAGCGGAAGCCGTGTTCGCCCAATAGTGTGCGGACGCTCAATTCGCAGCCGCTTTGCCAAAGCGGCGGAGCGGTCAGCAGGGTGGCGAGGGCGCGGACGGACGGGTTGGTGAGTTTCCACCATAGGGCATCTAGGGCGTAGTTCATGGGGCGGTGCGGATGTCGGGAAGGTGATGGATTTTATAATATTGAGCATGAAGTTGAAACCTGTAAGCCGCTGTACCGTCTAGGCAGCAATTGTTTTTCCCCTTCAAGATATAGTGGATTAACTTTAAACCGGTACGGCGTT
>NZ_KV821552.1:5023-11300 GCF_001815675.1 Neisseria sp. HMSC065D04 | reverse complement strand
CTGAAGCACCAAGTGAATCGGTTCCGTACTATATTGAATAAGTTGGCAATCGGGCGGTAACGTTCTCCCTATTAAAAAAGGTAGTCTGAAAACGCTTTAGCGAGACTTGCTATCGGTTTTCAGACGACCTTTGTTTTGAAACGGTTGTCATCCGTTCGGGTTTGTGTTGAAGGTTTTGCAGACGGATTGCTTGGGGGAAAAGGTGGCTAGTTGCTCAACACATCGTGTTTTTTAGTTAAGACATATTGATAGACTTCTTCTACCGCCGCTTCGTCATAGCTTTTGCCAAAACGCTTTTTATAGCCCAAGTCATAGAGTTTGACGTGGTGTTCTTCTGAAATCTCGACGCCTACGTTTTCCAAACATGACTTGGCGCAATGCAGATGGCAGCCGTCAATGACCAGCATCGGCCTGCCGGACTGCGCTTTGCGTACCAAAGGTGCGACTTTGCCTCCTACGCCGGAAATGCACGACATTTCAAATTCGCCGGCGTGATCGAGTGCTACGGCGGTATTGTTGGCAAGTTGCGCTACGTCAGAACATCCGGAACAGGAATAAATCAACGGAAGTTCGCTGCGGTTGGGCATTTTTAATCTCCTCTTTAGACTTTTTCATTTTGTATGTGTATTTTAATCCATCAATAATCGGTAAAGCACGCTCAGATTGAAGCAGACCTGACAAAAGTGGTCGATTTTCTGCCATGCCGGGTTGGATTCGGGATGCCTGAAGGTCGTCTGAAAATATTTTAGCAAAACTTGCTGTCGGTTTTCAGACGACCTTTTCTTTGGGGACTGGGCTATGCTTTGTCCTCTTCGTTTTCCACTGCTTTGGGCGGAACGGGCGCGAACCAGCCGACCAAGAGCAGCAGCACGCCGACGATGATGAAGGAGGCGATGCGGGCGATGCCGCCGCTGTTGGAAAGCTCGATGAGGAAGAGCTTGACGACGACAATCGCCATCAGTGCTGCGCCGGTTATCCAGAAGGGGCGCAGTTTGCGGCGGTTGCCGTACACCATCAGGATGATGGCGGTCACTGCCCACACGACGGAGAGGCTGGCTTGCAGGCCGAAGGATTGGAGCATGATGTCAAGGCGCCAAGTGATGCCGTCGTAGAAGTGCCACAGGCGCATCACGCCCGCGCTGATGACCATGAATGCGAGGGCGGCGACGCCGGGCGCGTTTACGCGGCGGTATTCTGCAGGCAGGGCTTCGGGCAGGGACTTCAGGGCAAACCACAGCATTCCGGCGCAGGCGAGCTCCAGCGGGTTAAGCAGCGGGATATATGGCAACGGCGCGGGTTGGAACGGGGTAGAGAAGTTTGTCCATATCATCCAACTTGCCGATGCAAGGGCGGCTATCGGCAGGGCGGAATGCTGATAGGCGGCTTGATGTCGTCTGAAAAAGCCGCGCTGCCGCTGCGTATGAAGGACGACCCACATGATCAGCGGTACGGCAAGCCACGAGAGCTGCGACCAAACGCCGTCGACGAGTTCGCCGACATACATTCCCGACCAAAGCGACCAAAGGATGCCGAGCATGATGATGTTGATTTTGTGCAAGCCGATAGGCGCATTGGTTCGGCGGTTATTCAGAATGACGAAGTTCAACACGGTGGCGGCGGCAAGCGGCAGGGCTGCGGCGGCCGTCCATAGGTGTTCGAGGTGATAGCCGATGAAGTGCAGGGCAAATAGGGGCAGGAATGCCAAGGTCGTCTGAAAAAGCTCTTTCCAGTTCAAACGGTTGGCAAGCAACAGCAAGGTGGTGAATATCGGCAATGCCCAAAGCTCGATGAACAGGGTTTCTTCGCCCGTCCATTGGGTATAGGTGGCGAAGCCGCCCAACATCAGGGCGATAACGAGGATAGCCCAGCCTGCAATCTGCGAGAACGGGAGGGTTTGGTCTTGTTTGCCTTGGTTTTCCGATGCTTCGGTTTGGACGCGCGAATATTGCAGCATGTAGGCCGCGGCAAACAGCAGCGGCGCGGCGGCGAAAAGATGCCAGTGTGTCAGGAAGCCGTTGGATTCATTATTAATCGAGGCTTGGAAGAGCAGGATAAAGATTGCATTGCCCAAGGCGAATGTGCTGAACACCTCCGACTTGCCTTTGCCTCGGCAGAACGCCCAAGCTGCCACCAAAGCAGAGAAAATGATGATGCTGCCGCGTTCCGCGAAAAACAGTAAAGGCAGGATGGATGTGTAGAGCAGGGCGGCGCAGAGGGTTGCGTTTTGAAGCGTGTGTTCCCAGTGTGCCGAGCCTTTACGGCGGTAGAGGTGCCACTGCAGGTAAATTGCTGCGCCGCCGAACAGGGTCAGCAGGGTGGTAAACCATTGACCTTGCAGGATGGTGGATCCTCCCTCCTGATAACCGCTCAGTTGGGTCAGCGCCGCCAGCAGATAAACGACGAGCGCACCCAAACGCATATGCGGACGCTGTTGGCGCAGCCCGAAGAAATACACGAGCGCGGATTCTACCGTCCACAGGATGACAGTGTTGCCGCGTTCAAAGTGAAGCGGAACGGCGAGCGTGAGGAAAAGCAGCGACAGGGCGAAAAATGCCTGACGCAGGATATACAAACCCTGTTGCCGTTTCAGCATCAGCGCGGCAAGCCCGTAAACGGCGGCGAAGCCCAGCGCGGAGAATGCGTCCGCAGACGGCCAGTGTTCCACCATGCGGTATTGCAGTCCGAACGCCGCCGCCATCGTGCCGAACAATAAAGTATGGTCGAGGACGTGGACGCGCAGGCCGTGGGAGCAGATGCTGTTCCAAATTTCTTCCAGCGTCGCATTGTCGGCAACGGGCGTGAGCGTGTCTTCGCGGCTATCCGTCAGCTTGCGGCGGGCGAACAGATAGGCGATGAAGGTATAAAGCAGCCAGTGGTAAATCAGGAAAGGCTCGGTGGTGGCGAAATGCTGCGGCGTATAGCTTTGCATGCCCCACAACGCGGCGATGGAGAACGTTCCGGCGAAACCCGTCAGGTTCAGCGGCCGCCATGCCTTAAACCAAGCAATCGCCGCTACGCCGGCATTGAGCAGGGAAAGGTAGGAGAACAGCACCAAATAATTGCCGCTGCCGTCCGATACCAAGATAGGCGCCGCCAGACCGCCGACCAAGGCAACCTGCGCCATAATCTGTGCGTTTTGCCTGATCGCCAGCAACGCCATCAATACGACCATCGCCACCATCAGTACGAACACGATCGGCGCAGGCAGCAGCGGATGCAGTTTCAACGCCGCTAAAGAGGTTAGATACATCACCGCCACGCCGAAGCCTTGCAACACCAAGCCGTATTCACGTTTGCGGCTTTGCAGCTTCCAGCCGCCGATGACCGCCGCCAAACCCGCGCCTGCCACGGTCAGGTAACGCATTTCCACCGGTACATAAATCCGCTCGGAGGCATAGCGTAAGAGGAACGCCAAGCCGAGGAAGAGCACCACGATACCGGTTTTCAGCAACGGATTGCCGCGCAGGAACCAAGCAACAATGGGATTTTCGGAGAATTTGAAATCGAAACCTTCTTCTTTGCGGATAACGGTTTCACGAGAATCTGCGTCAGCGTTTTCAGATATATTTTCAGACGACATCGGCACTTCGTTTTCAGACGACGTTTGCAGGATAGGCGCGTCTTGTTTGCGTTCGTCTTCTTGAATAGCGGAAACTTGGGCAGGTGTTTCGACGCTGTCTGCGTACAGAGCAGGTTCGGGCTGCACGGAAGGTTCGGCGGAAACAGGGGTAGAAAAAGAGGGAGCGGCAACCGGCTCAATGTGCGGCTCGACAGGCGCATTGTCCGCAGTTGCGACAGGTTCAACCTTCTCATGAAGCGGCGCAGGGGTCGTCTGAATATCGTCGGCATGTTCGGACAAAACAGCGCGCAGTTTCCTAGCCTGCCCGACTTCTGCTTTATCATGAACGGATTCGTGTTCCAAAGCCGTCAAACGCAGCTTCAGCAACTCGATTTCTTTTTCCAGATTTTGCAGCTTTGCATCATGTTCTTCCTGACGCGGTTTGCCGAGTTCCCGCGCAAACAACCATAAAATAGAGCCGAAAATGACGCCGACGGTCATTTCGTCAAGAAAATAGCCAATGAGGATGGGGATGAGTAGGCAGAAATACTGCATAAAACACCTGTCCGATAACGGTAAAAATATGCCAATTGTAGCATTCTTGTCATGAGAAGGATGTATAGAAGGCGTAACGGTAGGAAAAGCTGTTGTACGGTAAGCAACATTGTATTTGCAGAATTAATTTACGGTACAAGGTCGTCTGAAAAGCGAAATTGGATTTCAGACGACCTAGTCGATGGGTTTCGTCCTGCTGTTTATCATGAATATAGGCTTTATATCGTGAAACCGGGCGCAAGTCCTGTGAACTTGCCATGCTTGATACGGACTATTTATTATAGGCGTTAGCTTCGATAGGGTACGGTTTGTCTAGCCACCAATTCTCAAGGCTTTTTTGATACCCATATTTTTCGAAAGAAAATCTAATGCCTCATTAACCCAACCATGCTTTGGGTTTCCCGCCAATTTTGTCTCCTCTCTTCGTGGGAGAGGAGATTGAGGATGCTGAAACCCAACCATTTTTAGGGATTCGACCAATTTGTCCCCTCTCCCTGTGGGAGAGGGTTAGGGAGAGGGCAGTAAGCCGCAGGCTTTCATTCAGGTTCCTAGGTTTCGCAAAAAAATCTTCTGAAAGGTCGTCTGAAAGGTTGCCCCGTCAAGAGGCTGCGTACACTGAAAACGAGCGAAGCAAATTTCGCCAACACGGAACGCTAAAACCTTTTCAAAAAGGAAAATACGATGAAATTCAATCAAATCCATTTATTGTGTATTGCCGCAGCCTTGGCGCTTGCAGGCTGTAAAAACACAGAAGTTCCGTTAAACAGTCAGGTTCAATTACCCCAGGCGTTTACGCAGGATGCGGCGGCGAAGGGCGATGCGGACATTGGGGCATGGTGGCAGCAGTGGAACGATCCGGTGTTAAGCGGATTAATCGCGCAGGGTTTGGCGCAGGGGCATGATGTGAAAATCGCCGTCAGCCGTCTGAACGAAGCCCGTGCCGTGGCTGGGGCGGCGCGTGCCGATTTGGGACCGACCGTCGGACTGAGTGGCAAGGCGGGGGCGAATTACAGCAAAATGGATAATCCGCTCGACAGTAATGCCAAGGCGTTGCTCTCGCGTTATCCGCAGGCCTCGTCTTTAAACGGGGATACCATCGATTCTCAAGGCACCAGCCTATACGGCGGACTGACTGCTTCGTGGGAGCCGGATATTTTCGGCAAGAAACGCAGCGATGCCGATGCCGCCCGCTATGCCGCGCTGGGGCAGCAGGAATTGGCATACGGCGCGCAAATGCTGGTGGCGGGCGATATTGCCGACAATTATTTCAAAGCGCGTGCGGCACAAGGCCGTCTGAAAACCGCCGATCAAACCGTTGCCACCTTGCGGCGTATGGTGCGCTACATCGAAGGACGTTTTAAGGCGGGACATGTCAGCGGCTATGAAGTGAACGAGGCGAAAGTGCAACTGACCTCGGCGGAAGCCAAACGTGCCACGATAGGGGCGGAATATGCCGCTTATGTGCGCAGTATCGCCGTGTTGACCGGCAACGTGCCTCAGACGTTTACGCTGCCCGAATCGTCTGTCGATGCGTTGGCACACCAACCCTCCGCACCAAGCGGGCAGACGCCGCAAGGCTTGCTGGAACGCCGCCCCGACCTGCGTGCGCAGGCGGCGCAAGTCAATGCCTATGCCGCCAAATTCGCCAGTGCCAAAGCCGATTTGCTGCCGCGCTTCACTATCAGCTTTATGGGGCAGGGCGGACGCATCGGTGTGGATGGCGACCGTTCGCTGACCGGCTGGGCAAGTTTGTTGTCGGTGGGCATACAGACGCCGCTGTTTACCAACGGCCGCATCAAAGCCAACATCAAAGCTGCCGACGCGCGTCTTCAGACGGCATTGCTGGAATACGACAAACGGCTCCTGACCGCGCTGGGCGAAGTCGACAGCGCATATCAAGGCGTGGAATCGCTAAGCCGTCAAACCGAACTGCTGCAAACCGCCCATAATCAGGCGGCACGCCACGCGGCCGATACGGAAAAAATGTTCCGCAACGGCTACAAAACGCTGGATGTCGCCCTCAAAGCCCATATCGCCGAAGGCCAAATGCAGGAAAACCTGATTGCGGCGCGGCTGGCAAGGGCGCAGATGCTGGTGTCGCTGTATAAGGCATTGGGCGGCGGCTGGTCGAAATATAGTGGATTAACTTTAAACCAGTACGGC
>NZ_KV821552.1:0-4923 GCF_001815675.1 Neisseria sp. HMSC065D04 | reverse complement strand
CCTTGTCCTGATTTAAATTTAATTCACTATAAAAAAGCAAAAAAGGTCGTCTGAAAAATTTCAGACGACCTGGGTTTGTTAGGAAAATTGAAAATTTCTGATATCGGTATAAATAAGGTTGCCAATTAAAAAGGTTAGTGGGTATCAGACTAAATTTGTGTGTGAGGAAGTGGTGATGAATCGATGCGGACCGTATTTAGTTAGTGATATAAGGGATTTTTAGAAATGAATGAGAAAAGCAGGCTGTCAGCCCCATTTTTGCCAAATCAATATCTGGGAAGATTGGGTTAGGATTTTCAATGATGAAATTTTATTATTTGGCTATCAGTCATCACATTCCATGTGGGGTTGGGTTTTACAATAATTATCTATTGCCAGAGGAGTTGCTCCCCTCCTTCCAACTGAACGATTTTAAAGCGGAATATGGTTCTCTTTCTTGGTATGCGGGGATAAATCGAAAACGTAAAAAAATTATACTTCCTGACAACCTTGTTTTAATCTCTAATTTAAGGGAATATGATTATCCGGTACGTAGCTTATCTGAATACACTTATATCATTACCCAAGAATTTATGCGCTGTTTAGAAGGAATGAAGACGAATATTTTACAAATAAAACCTGTAAAATATATGAATGGGAAAACAAAAAATATCATATCAAATCGTTTTTATTATGTGATGACAACAGATAAGTTAAAAATAGAAGATGTTGTAAATCTGAAAGAATGTGAATATGAGCAGGTTTATGGAGTTGATGAATTACTCAAAATGAGCATTTTGGATAATTGTGATTACGATTTATTTGATATTAAACATGAGACTAAATGTTCTTTGATTGTTTCGGAAAAATTTCGACAAAAGGCTAATGATTTGAAGTTGGAGTATCTGGAATTTCTGCCTGTTGAGTTGACAAGGTTAATCACATCCAAGGAATGGATGGCTACGGAGATAAATTCTTTGCCTAGATATACCCCTGTTTAATAAATTTTATATGTATTGTTTGGTACTCAAAAAAGGTTGTGAAAAGGTCGTCTGAAAACAAATTTTGGGGTTTCAGACGACCTTTTGTGCAATTAATAGCGATTGTAGAAAACAACTTGATCGACGGGAAAATGAATTGGAACTGATAAAGCCAAAGTAGGATTGGTAAACAAAAAAGCCTGAACATTATGTTTAGGCTTTTGAAATTTGGCTCCCCGACCTGGGCTCGAACCAGGGACCTGCGGATTAACAGTCCGTCGCTCTACCGACTGAGCTATCGGGGAATGGGGTGCATTATATCGTCTGAAAAAAAAGTGTCAATATTATTTTTCAGATGGAGCGTAGTAATATTACAAATAGTTGAATGTTAAAAGTATTTATTTTGTGAATAGTTGTGTTTGAAACCAATAGGGCGCAAATGGCAACAGGCGTGGTTGGCCTGTCGGAATGCTATTTTGTCTAATATTTGGCGTTGACAAGTTTGCCGTTGCGGAACTCTTGGTGTTGCATTACTGCGCCGTTATAGGCGTATGTGGTGAGTGAACCATCGCTTGGAGTAGCGAGGAATTGCATCAGTTGGCTGCGGCTTAAGGTATAGGGGTCTGTCCGCTTCCGGCTGTTGTCGCTGTAAAAATCTTGTACGGTATATTGATCGCCTCGTTTGTTTTTCAGTTGACGGTAGTAACCGCCCTTGACGGCGCTGTTGCTGGGATTGCCGTGTGTATCGAAATAAGTCACGATTTGTTCGTCAATAATATTGATGCCGCCTGTATTGTTTGGGGCGGTTTTATTTTTGTCTAAGGTAATCGGGATGTTGACGGAAGTGCCGAGTCCGACATGGTGTCCGATACCGGTTCCTATGCCTAAACCGATGGACATGCCAGGCGTGCCGGCGGTGCAGGCGCAGAGTGTGGAAGAGAGAAGGATGAGGGGAATTGAGGGTTTCATGGCATTTCCTCGCTATGGGTATGAACCTGATTGCAGACGGTAACGGAAAGGCGTGGTTTTGCCTCGGATGGGCAATAATGTTATGAAAATAAAACCATATATGGTGACTTTTCTTATTGAATTATATCGTTTTTATTCGGTGGAGGACGTTAGCTTTGATTAAGGTGGGAGAAAGAAGCATTAAGGCTGTATGGATAATAAGGATATCGGCGTATGGCGGTATGAAGTCGGGAAAATCTGCGATATAGCATATATATAGTGTAGAATGCTGTTCAGACGACCCTTCAGACGGATTTTTCTGCAAAGTAAAAAGGTTAAGAATATTTGGATATTCGCTCCCTATTTAATCGATAACGGATTCTGGAAAAAACAATGAAAACCTTGAAATTTACCAAAATGCACGGTTTGGGCAATGATTTTATGGTGGTAAACGGTATCGGGCAGGATTTTGATCCGCTGACTGCGCCGCTTGCCGAATGGTCCGACCGTTTTAGAGGGGTGGGCTTCGATCAGTTGCTGTTGGTGGAAAAGCCGTCTTCCGATGCGGTGGATTTCCGTTATCGTATATTCAATGCGGACGGCAGCGAGGTGGAGCAGTGTGGCAACGGTGCGCGCTGTTTTGCCCGATTTGTGGCGGATAAAGGTTTGACTGATAAAAAGGAAATTTTGGTGGAAACGGCTAAGGGTGTGATTATTCCCAAGCTGTTGGACAATGGTTTGGTGACCGTGAATATGGGTAAACCGCGCTTTACGTCGTCTGAAATTCCGTTTGTACCGGTTCCTGACGAAGCGGATGATGCTTTGACGCATATGGTGATGGTCGGTTTGGAGACAGTGCAGGTCAGTTGTGTGAATATGGGCAATCCTCATGCTGTAATCGTGGTCGAGGATGTTCAGACTGCGCCCGTGGCTCATTGGGGTGAAGCGATTGAATCGCACGAACAGTTTCCGGAACGTGTCAACGTCGGCTTTATGCAGATTGTCGATAGGGAATCTATCCGCCTGCGCGTATTTGAACGCGGTGTGGGTGAAACTCAGGCTTGCGGTACGGGGGCTTGTGCGGCTGTGGTTGCGGGCGTCCGTTTGGGGCTGCTGGCAGAAGGCGTGCCTGTGAAGGTTTCGCTGCCGGGCGGGGATTTGTTTATTACTTGGTCGCATGATGAGGACATTTTGATGACCGGTCCTGTTCAAACGGTTTTTGAAGGCGAGTTGCAGTATTCATGATTTGGACGAATTTGGATTTTCTCGCCGTTGTTGCTTATGGACTGGTGTTTTTTGGATTGATTTTTCGTGCCGAAATGTTCCAGTGGTTTTGGGCTTCGGTTGTTTTATGGTTGGGTGTGTCGATTTTGGGAGCGCAGCTTTTGCCGGGAATGTGGGGGATTACCCATGTCGGTCCGTTGTTTGTCCCGCATTTTTATCTGACTTTTGCCAGCGTGTTTTTCTTTGCTTTTCATTGGAAAAAGCAGGCGGATACTGATTTTTGGCAGGCGGATTTGCAGCATCCGTTTTTGAGCGTGTTTGCCGTCAGCAATGTATTGATGACTTTGGCTTTTGTGTCGATTGCCGCGATATTGTATTTTCTGATGCCGGGCCGTTCTTTGGCTTTTACGTTTCCGGCTTTGTTGAAACTGTACGCGCTCAAGCCTGTTTATTGGTTTGTTTTGCAGTTTGTCATGATGGAGGTTTTTTATCTGCACCGCAGAAGTATTGCCAAGCAGTCGCCGGCGGTGTTCAGTAAAGCGCAACTCAGACTGGGCTGGCTGATGGCTTTGGTCATGCAGACTTTAGTCACGGGGGCGATAGTCGGAGAAATCGGACTTCATTAGGGCGCATCAAGCCAAACAACCAAAAGTTATAAATAAAGAAACATTCGATATTGGTTTTTCAGACGACCTGTCTTTAATATACAGGTCATATCACATCAAAATCTGGAGTAGAAAATGAAGATTGCAAACAGCATCACCGAGCTGATCGGCAACACCCCGTTGGTCAAATTAAACCGTCTGACTGAAGGTTTGAAAGCCGAAATCGCCGTCAAACTGGAATTTTTCAATCCCGGCAGCAGCGTGAAAGACCGCATCGCCGAAGCGATGGTTGAAGCCGCCGAAAAAGCGGGCAAAATCGGTAAGGATACCGTAATTGTGGAAGCGACCAGCGGCAATACGGGTATCGGTTTGGCAATGGTGTGCGCGGCACGCGGCTACAAGCTGGCAATCACGATGCCTGAAAGCATGAGTAAAGAACGCAAAATGCTGTTGCGTGCGTTCGGTGCTGAATTGATTTTGACACCCGCGTCCGAAGGTATGGCAGGGGCGATTGCAAAAGCACAAGCCTTGGTGGACGAACATCCCGATACTTATTTCATGCCGCGCCAATTCGATAACGAGGCGAACCCGCAAATCCACCGCGAAACGACCGCCGAAGAAATTTGGCGCGATACTGACGGTAAAGTTGATATTTTTGTGGCGGGTGTCGGTACGGGCGGTACGGTTACCGGCGTGGGCGAAGTGTTGAAAAAATACAAACCCGAAGTCAAAGTCGTTGCCGTCGAGCCTGAAGCTTCTCCGGTTTTGAGCGGTGGTGAAAAAGGTCCACACCCGATTCAAGGTATTGGCGCCGGCTTTATCCCTACCGTGTTGAATACCAAGGTATATGACAGCGTTTCCCAAGTTCCGAACGAAGCAGCGTTTGAAACTGCCCGCGCGATGGCGGAAAAAGAAGGTATTTTGGTCGGTATTTCTTCCGGTGCGGCAGTATGGAGCGCGCTGCAGCTTGCCAAACAGCCTGAAAATGAAGGCAAACTGATTGTCGTGCTGCTGCCTTCTTATGGCGAACGCTATCTTTCTACGCCTCTGTTTGCCGATTTGGCATAATAGGGTTGGGAGAAAATAAGTGATAAAAAAGACCGCTTCGGCGGTCTTTTTTGCGGTCTTGCGGCATGGTGTGGCGCAAAAATGGATTTATAGTGGATTAACTTTAAATCAGGACAAGG
>NZ_KV821551.1:0-383 GCF_001815675.1 Neisseria sp. HMSC065D04 | reverse complement strand
GGCAGCCGCGATACCGCCTACACCCACACCTTTACCGCCGTTCCCGCCCAACTCGCCTTCCGTCCCGAACGCACCACACCGCGTCCCCACATCGCCGGCACACTGCCCGCACGGGTGACCGCGGCGGAGAACTGCACCTACGCCTATATCGACGACATGGGACGCTACCGCGTCAAACTGCCGTTTGATTTGGACGAATGGAGTCCCGGCGGCGAAAGCCGTCCCGTCCGACTGGCCAAACCCTATGCCGGTCCCGAATACGGCATCCACTTCCCCCTGCACGAAGGCACCGAAGTCATGCTGTCCTTCGTCCAAGGCAACCCCGACCGCCCGTACATCTCCGGCGTCATGCACGACAGCGCCCATCCCGACCACATTCCTGC
>NZ_KV821550.1:10021-17306 GCF_001815675.1 Neisseria sp. HMSC065D04 | reverse complement strand
GAACCTGTTGAAAGCGGCTAACAGGCTAAGTGTGTCTGTTGTCGCCTAAAAGGCGGCCCGGATGCCTTATGTATGAGGTATCCGGGGAGGATTAAGGGGGTATTTGGGTAGAATCAGTGGATATTTGAAACGAAAACAGCCGAAAACCTGTGTTTGGGTTTTGGCTGTTGGGGGAAAAGGAATTTTGCAAAGGTCTCTTAAGATTTTGAAACCAAATTGGACAAAATGTATAAAATAATTCTGGATTTAAAAAGTAAATCCGTATTTTTATAAAAATAGATTGTCGTTTTGTCTAAAATGCGTATAATCCCCTTCCAAAGCAAACCATAATTTCGATAAAGTTTGGACAAGGAACATCATGCAATTAGACATTGACCGCTTAGTTGCTTATTTCGGCGGCGTGAATGCACTTGCCGAAGCGTTGAAACAGCACGACCCCGAAAATGCCGCAACAACTGCCGCCATCTATAAATGGCGCACGCGCGGGTCGCTGCCTTTGGCGCAACTGCAAAAGCTGACCGCGCTGGCGGAAGCGCAAGGCAGGCCGCTGGATTTGAATGCTTTTTTACAAAAAAACGAATCTCTGGAGAGAACAGAAATGACACAGACCAACCGCGTAATTATTTTCGACACCACCATGCGCGACGGCGAGCAGTCGCCCGGTGCATCCATGACCAAAGAGGAGAAAATCCGCATTGCCCGCCAGTTGGAGAAAATGGGCGTGGATGTGATTGAGGCGGGTTTTGCAGCCGCCAGTCCGGGCGATTTCGAATCGGTCAATGCGATTGCCAAAATCATCACCAAATCCACGGTCTGCTCGCTGGCGCGTGCCGTTGAAAACGATGTGCGTAAGGCAGGCGAAGCCGTTTCCCCCGCGCCGAAAAAACGCATCCATACCTTCATCGCCACCAGCCCCATCCACATGGAGCACAAACTGAAAATGAAGCCGCAGCAGGTCATCGATGCGGCGGTCAAAGCAGTGAAAATCGCCAAAGAATACACCGACGATGTGGAGTTTTCCGCCGAAGACGCCGTGCGTTCGGATTTGGACTTCCTCGCCAAAATCTTTACGGCGGTTATCGAAGCGGGCGCGACCACCATCAATATTCCCGATACTGTCGGCTACTCCATCCCTTCCGTGTGGTACGAGCGTATCAGCAACATCATCAAAAGCGTGCCCAACGGCGACAAAGTAGTCTGGTCGACCCACTGCCACAATGACTTGGGTATGGCGGTTGCCAACTCGCTGGCCGCTGTTCAGGCAGGCGTGCGCCAGGTGGAATGCACCATCAACGGCTTGGGCGAACGCGCGGGCAATGCCAGCCTTGAAGAAATCGTGATGGCGTTGAAAGTGCGCCATGACCTTTTCGGCTTGGAAACCAGCATCGACACCACGCAAATCGTGCCGGTATCCAAACTGGTGTCCACCATTACCGGCTATCCGATTCAGCCCAACAAGGCGGTGGTCGGCGCAAACGCCTTTGCACACGAATCAGGCATCCATCAGGACGGCGTGTTGAAACACCCCGAAACCTATGAAATCATGACTGCCGAATCGGTCGGCTGGTCAACCAACCGCCTGACCTTGGGCAAATTGTCCGGCCGCAGCGCGTTCCGCAGCAAACTGGCGGATTTGGGCATCGAGTTGGAAAGTGAAGAGGCGCTGAACGCCGCGTTTGCCCGCTTCAAAGAACTCGCCGACAAAAAACGCGAAATCTTCGATGAAGACCTGCACGCGCTGGTGTCCGACGAAATGGGTAGCATGAACGCGGAAAGCTACAAATTCATCTCCCAAAAAATCAGCACCGAAACCGGCGAAGAGCCGCGCGCCGACATCGTGTTCAGCATCAAAGGCGAAGAAAAACGCGCATCCGCCACAGGCTCCGGCCCTGTCGACGCGATTTTCAAAGCGATTGAGAGCGTGGCACAAAGCGGCGCGACTTTACAGATTTATTCCGTCAACGCCGTAACGCAAGGTACGGAAAGCCAAGGCGAAACCAGCGTTCGTTTGGCACGCGGCAACCGCGTCGTCAACGGACAAGGCGCAGATACCGACGTTTTGGTCGCCACCGCCAAAGCCTACCTCTCCGCCTTGAGCAAACTGGAATTCGGTGCCGCCAAACCGAAAGCGCAGGGCAGCGGTACGATTTGAGCTTAAATGGTTTGATTTGAATTTAAAAAGCAAAGAGGTCGTCTGAAAACCGAAGTTTGGGTTTTCAGACGACCTTTTTTTATTTTTTCACAGAACTGAACAGGGGAAAAAGGTTAATCAAACACAGTAAAAAATACAAAACGAGTATTAAAATCAGCCATAAATTTTTAAGTTTTATACTTGAGTAAATGATATGAAACAATAAATCTAGGTCGCCTATTAAATGGACAAAAAAATACGCTGTAAGGATGAAACAGAAAATGCCAATAAACTTTCTTCCTAATAGAAAAAATAGAATAGAAATATTGTTTATTATTAAAAATAATTTAATAATCATGGGGTTGTCGTTTATTTCACCTTGTAAGTCAGATAAATTATAGACATCCCCATCAATTATATAGTCTATGATGTAAAATTCATCAGTATTAAGGAGAAATGAAAACGAAATAAGTAGCAATAAAATGAGGTAATTAATTGGTTTTATGAATTTTATACTGAAAATACGGTTTGCCATCATGCTCCCATTCGTTTTATTTTTTCTGTGTATTTTTTATAACGTATTCCTGCCTGAAAGGAAGGCAATAGGTAATATACATTGTAAACTAAAAAATCAGTCTATCATAAAAGCTTCAAACATAATCGGCTTCCAAAAGGTGTGCTGATTTAAGTGCTGACTCTTATTGAAGTTTCATCAGTCGGTCTTGTTCGACTGACAACACGCCGTTTACCTTTTGGAAATAAGCAATGGCATCTTGAATATTGGTTTTGGCTGATGGACGAATGGCAATTCCGTGCAGGTTTTTGTATTCGTAAACCAAGCTCGCGCCGGAATCGTTCACTGCCTTCATCAATGAACCTGAGCCGATGCCTTCATCGTAGAAAATAATCAGGTTGCCCGTTGTGGCTTGTGCTTGTCGGGTGGATATTGCTTCAGTCGCTTGGGTTGGTTTGCTTGGGCTTTGGCAGGCGCAGAGTAGGGCGGCGAGTAGGATGGCTGCAAAAGTTTTGTTCATTGTTGTTCAGAGGGTTGAGTGATTAAAAAAAGGTCGTCTGAAAATGGGGTAAACGAAATCAAATATTTTGTTTGCACCATTTTCAGACGACCTTTCAGATGAATTCGATGGTTATGCCTCAGGCAGCTCCATGTCTAAAACGGTTTGCTCCTGCTTGGCGCGGAAGTCGGCAAGCTTTTGCGCCAGCTCGGGGTTTTCGTTGGCAAGCAGTGAGATGGCGAACAGGGCGGCGTTGGCGGCACCTGCTTCGCCGATGGCGAAAGTGGCGACGGGAACGCCTTTGGGCATTTGTACGATGGAGAGCAGGGAGTCTTCGCCGCGCAGGTATTTGCTGGGTACGGGTACGCCCAATACGGGGACGGTGGTTTTGGCGGCAACCATGCCGGGCAGGTGCGCCGCGCCGCCTGCGCCCGCGATGATGGCTTTGATGCCGCGTTCGCGGGCAGTTTCGGCGTATTCGAACATTAAATCGGGGGTGCGGTGTGCGGACACGACGCGGGCTTCGTATTCGACGCCGAACTCTTTGAGAAACTGCGCTGCCTGCTGCATGACGGGCCAGTCGCTGTTGCTGCCCATGATGATGCCGATTTTGGCCATATTTACTCCTAGTGTATAAAACGTTATTCAATGAATGATTTCAGACGACCTTTGAATATGGGAGGTCGTCTGAAAAGTTATCGTTGCTTGATGCTGACGGCGGCGCGTTTGGCGGCGGCGCTGCCGGGGTAGCTCTGTATCAGTTTGCGCCAGGTGTTGCGGGCGATGTCTTTCTGTTGCAGCTTGTATTGGCATTGCCCGATGCTGAAGAGCGCGTCGGGGGCTTGCGGGCTGTTGCGGAAGCGGTTGGCGAAGCGTCCGCCGATTTCGATGACGGATTCGCAATTGCCCATGCGCTGTTGGCTTTGCAGCAGCAGATACATATTGCGTCGGGCGCTTTCGCTGCCGTTGCCGCCGTCTGCTCCTTTTAAGACTGCGGCCGCTGCGGCGTAATTGTTGCGCTGATAGTATTTGAGGGCTTGGTTGTAGAGACGGGTTTCGTTTTGGTCGGCGGAGTCGGCTTCTGAAGGCGCGGTGCCGCCGTTTGCCAGATAGGTGCTTTTGAGTTTTTGGTCGTCCAAACGCTGGGCGGGTACTTTCCTATTGGCGTGGCGCGGGGTTTTGTTTTGTTTTTCGAGTTGTTGCAGGCGCTGGTTGGTGTTTTCCATTTCGCGCTCCAAACGTTCGACCTGCATACCCAAGCGTTCGATTTGAGTCATCGTGTTCAAATCGGGATAGGGAATGGCAGAGGATTCGGCTGCGGTGGTGGGAATATCGGGCAGCATGAAGGTATCGCCGGATTTGGGTTTGGGGGCGGTAGAGGCGCAGGCGTTGAGCAGGAGGATGCCGGCAAACAGGATGGGAAGGGTTTTGTTCATTTTATTTTTTAAGCAGCAAAGTCAGACCGTCGCCGACGGGCAGGGTAATGGGTACGATGCGGGAATCGTCGGGCAGGTTGCGGTTGAAGGACTGGAGTATGTTTAGGCTGGGCGGGGCATCGCGTTCTGCTTCACCCATGACGCGCCCGTTCAGCAGGACGTTGTCGATGGCGATAACGCCGCCGCTGCGAACCAGTTGCAGGCAGCGTTCGAAATATTGCGGGGTGGGCGGTTTGTCGGCATCGATCAGCGCCAAGTCGTAGCTGCCTGATTCGCCTTGGCTTATCAAGTCGTCCAGGGTCAGCAGGGCGGGCTGGAGGTGGAGGGTGATTTTATGGGCGACTTGCGCTGCCTGCCAGGTTTCGCGGGCGATATCGGTAAAGGTGACGTTGATGTCGCAGGCGGTAATTTTGCCGTGTTCGGGCAGGGCTAAGGCGACTGCGGTGCTGCTGTAACCGGTAAATACGCCGATTTCCAGATATTTTTCGGCTTTGAGCAGGCGCGCGAGCCAGGTCAGCAAGGCTGCCTGTTCGCGGGCAATCGCCATTTTCCCTAAACGGTGGGATTGCGTGCGCGAACGCAGGGCGGTCAGTACGGGATGCTCTTTTTCGCCGATGCTGTTGAGGTAGTCTTGCAGCGCCGGGTCGATATTGTGTGTCTGGGTGGTCATGCCGTTTGGCCGTCAGTCTTGGTAGTAGGTATAAGGTTTTTTGGCGACTTTGGCGGCTTCGAATTCTTTCTGTTCTTGAGGGTCCAGCTCGACATCCCACAACAGATGGCGGTTTTCAAGGCGTTGTGTTTCCAGCTGCGGATTGTCTTCGATGAGTTTGTCGAGGAATTGGGTGGCTTCGGATTTGTAGTGATACATGATACGGTTCCGTACAGGTTTGTGTCAGTCTTTTATTATAACTGATAACGCCGTTACGGTTTTTAGATATTCGACTATATAGTGGATTAACTTTAAATCAGGACAAGGCGACGAAGCCGCAAACAGTACAGATAGTACGGAACCGATTCACTTGGTACTTCAGCACCTTAGAGAATCGTTCTCTTTGAGCTAAGGCGAGGCAACGCCGTACTGGTTTAAAGTTAATCCACTATATTTTCAGGGTTTATGGTGTTTCGGGTATAATGCCGCCTTATTTTTTAATGCGATACGGCAGGTCGTCTGAAGCCTTTGCATAATATTTTGCCCGTATTTCCGGCAGAATATTGCGCAAAGGCTTCGCCGCCGGTTTCAGACGACCTCTTTTTATTTTGGAAAGAGTTTTATGTTGAAAAAATGGTTGCATAAAGTTTTACCCGGAAAGCAGCCGAAGCAAGTGCCTGTGGCGAAGGAAATCCTTCCTTTCGACAGGCACCATATCAGCGCGGATATGTTGAGTTTTGCGGCGGAAAAAGTTGTCCGCCGTTTGCATGACGAAGGTTTTCAGGCTTATGTTGTCGGCGGGGCGGTTCGCGACCTGTTGCTGGGCGTCGAGCCTAAAGACTTCGATATCGCCACCGATGCGACGCCGGAGCAGGTTCATAAGATTTTCCGCAGAAGCCGCATTATCGGCAGACGCTTTCAAATCGTACACGTCATGGTCGGGCCGGAAACCATAGAGGTCACGACCTTTAGGGGTGGCGGTAAAGTGCAGCAGAACGCGCACGGCAGGATTATGAAGGACAACACTTACGGCAATATGGAAGAAGATGCCATGCGCCGTGATTTCACCTGTAACGCGCTTTATTACGACCCGATTAAAGAAGAAATCGTCGATTTCCATCACGGCGTCGGCGATATTGCCGACCGCAAGCTGGTAATGATCGGCAATGCGGCGGAGCGTTATCAGGAAGACCCTGTCCGCATCCTGAGGGCAGTTCGGTTGTCGGGTAAACTTGGGTTTGACGTGGAAGAAAACACCGCTGCACCGATTCCGGAACAGGCAGGTCGTCTGAAACACGAACCCGTAGCGCGTCTGTTTGACGAAATCATGAAACTGCTGTTTTCCGGTTATGCCAGAGAATGTCTGAAACGATTGAATTCCCTAGGCGTTTCAGACGACGTCCATCCGCTTCTGACTGCGCTCAAATCGGCTGCAAAACCTGAAAACCGCATTATTTCTCTCGCCTTGAAAAATACGGACGAACGTTTGCGCGCAGACAAATCCGTGTCGGTGGGCTTTGTCCTTGCTGCCGTATTGTGGCCGGTTTTGAACCGTCATTGGCAGGACAACATCAAACGCGGTCAAAAGCCTGCGCACGCTTTATCCGAAGCGATGAACACCATGCGCGAAACGGTCGAAAAAGGCTGGGGCGTACCGCAGCGTTTTGCCGCGACCATGCGGGAAATTTGGCAGCTTCAGCCGCAATTCGACTACACACGCGGCGCGCGTCCGCACAAAATGCTGGCGCAAGCGCGTTTCCGTGCGGCTTACGATTTCCTTGTGTTGCGCGGAGAGGTCGGCGAAGTGGAGCGGGATTTGGTCGAATGGTGGACGAAGTTCCAGTATGCGGATGCGGAGGCCCGCGCGGAGATGACGCTTGCCACACAACAGCGTCGGCAACACGGGCAAGGCGATGGCGCGGATGGCAAGCCGAATCGCAAACGCCGCCGCTCGCGTAAGAAAAAACCGGCTGCGGATAAGCCGGAATCATGAATCGACGGATTGCAAACGGTTTTGTCTTATTTTTATAGTGGATTAACTTTAAATCAGGACAAG